>PGXR01000114.1 GCA_002839245.1 Spirochaetae bacterium HGW-Spirochaetae-7
GGAGTTTCCGTGGGCCAGTGCATGATCGGCCTGCAGTTCACGCCGGCGTTCTTCGAATTCATCGACCAGGGATTCCCCCTTGTCGTCGTTTTCCCGACGGAAGGCGTGTGGTTCGAGTCTCCGGCAGTTTCCATCCTCAAGGGCGCGCCGAACCTCAAGGCAGCGCAGGCACTCGTGGAATGGCTCAGTTCGACAAAAGGCCAGACCGTACTCACCGAGCAGAAGACTTATTTCTATCCCATCATCCCGGGCGTCAAGCTGGGTGCGGGAATGCCGGCCTTCGAAACGCTCAAGACCATCACCGTCGACCCGCTCTGGGCCGGCGCCGAGAAGAAGCGCCTGGTGGAGCGGTGGGTAGCAGAAGTGTTGCCGGCCAAATAAGCCCTTTCCACCAGTCATCTAGCTGGTGAACTAGCTTTTTCAGAGTATCCGTCACGACAGACCGGGCCCCGGGTAATACCGGGACCCGGGGCATCCTTCCGCAGGAGAAATCCAGAATGCAGCGAAAACCCTTCGCCAGGGCCGTAGCCGAACTCCGCCGGCTCAGAAAAGATCCAGTCCTTGCGATCATGGTCGCCGCCGTGCTTGCGGCGCTTGCCCTTTTCATCATCTACCCGCTTGTCATGGTCGTATTCGCGAGTCTGCGCCCGGATGGAAAGTGGAGCCTGGGGGTAGTACGGGAAGTTCTCGGAAACGCCTACCTCGGGCAGGCGTTCCGGAACAGTCTCATGATGGGAACGCTCACCGCGGTCATCGGCAGCGGGCTTGGATTTCTATTCGCCTTCGCGGTGACGAGGGCGGATGTGCCCTTCAAGCGATTCCTCCATGCCATCGCCATCATTCCCATCGTCTCGCCGCCCTTCATCGGGGCGCTCGCCATCATCATGCTCTTCGGAAACAACGGGCTCATCACCTGGAATTTGTTGCGGATACAGAACTTCCCGATCTACGGATTCAGGGGACTCATGTTCGCCCAGGCCATAACGTTTTTTCCGGTTGCCTATATGACCCTCAGGGGAGTGCTCGAGTCCATCAACCCGACGCTCGAAGACGCGGCGCTGGACCTGGGCGGCTCGCGCTTCAAGGTGTTCATGCGTGTCACTCTGCCCCTTGCGGCTCCTGGAATCGCGAGCGCTATGCTGGTGCTTTTCATCGAGACGCTCGCCGACTTCGGCAACCCGCTGATCCTGGCTGGCAGCCGGTTTCCCATACTCTCGGTGCAGGCCTACCTCGAGATTACCGGCATGTACGACCTCCCGAAGGGGGCGACCCTTTCGATACTCCTCCTGATACCCTCGATCACCGCATGGATCATCCAGAAGTACTGGGTCTCCCGCAAGCGCTACGTCACCATAACCGGGAAACCGACCAGGAGTTCGTCGAAGATCGTGAGCCCCGCAGCGCGTGCGGCCATCTTCGCAGGCTGCCTGTTCGTCGCGGCCGTCGTGATCCTCGTGTACGTGGCGATCATCTGGGGTGCCTTTGCGAAAGTATGGGGGAACGACAACACCCCGACGCTCAAGCATTTCCAGTACGTTTTCAGCGTCGGTTTCAAGGCGGTACGGGACACCCTGACCATAGCCGGACTGTCGACCCCGATTGCGGGGCTGCTTGGCATGATCATCGCATTCCTCGTGGTTAGGAAGCGCTTCCCGGGAAGGAGGTTCATGGAGTTCACGAGCATGCTCAGTTTCGCCGTCCCCGGTACGGTGATAGGAATAGGCTACATCCTCGCGTTCAACCGGCGGCCGCTGGCCCTGACGGGGACGCTCGCCATACTGCTCCTGAATTTCGTGTTCCGCTACATCCCGGTAGGCATCGAATCCGGTAGGGCCATACTCATGCAGATCGATCCGTCAATCGAGGAAGCCGCCGTCGACCTTGGGGCTGATTCGAAGACCACGTTCTTCAGGATCACCCTGCCGATGATAGTGCCGGCCTACTTTTCCGGCCTGGTCTTCACCTTCGTCCGGGCGATGACGGCCATCAGCGCGGCGATTTTCCTGGTATCAGCGCGGTGGAACCTGATGACCGTGCAGATAATGTCCCAGGTGGAGTCGGGGCGACTCGGCGCCGCGGCGGCATTCAGCGTCATTCTCGTCGCGATAATCTTCGCGGCCATCTTCCTGATTCGCGCGCTCCTGCGGGCGCGTTACGGCCGCTACGGCGGCTCCATGCTCAACTTCTGAGGGGTCCCCATGAGCGTACGACTTATAGACGTTACCAAGATATTCGAGGATCCTACCCGTTCCGAGGGCAAGATCACAGCGGTCGACAGGGTCAACCTCGAGGTGGCCGAGGGAGAATTCGTCACCTTCCTCGGTCCGTCAGGATGCGGCAAGACGACGACGCTGCGCATCGTCTCGGGCTTCGAGGCGCCTACCGAAGGCGACATCATAATCGCAGGCCGGAGGGTCAACGATGATCCGCCCAACAAGCGGGACACGTCAATGGTATTCCAGAGCTACGCCATCTTTCCGCACATGTCCGTCGTGCAGAATATATCCTTCGGGCTCGAGCTGAAGGGACGCCCCAAGGCCGTGGTCCGCGAGGAGACAGCCAGGATCATGGACGTGATGGGTCTGAGCTCCATGGCCAAGCGCCGTCCTGACCAGCTGTCCGGCGGGCAGCAGCAACGCGTCGCCCTGGCGAGGGCCATAGTCAACAGGCCGAAGGTGCTGTTGTTCGACGAGCCGCTGTCCAACCTGGACGCCAAGCTGCGGGACCAGATGCGCCTCGAGATTCGCCGCATCCAGCAGACTTTCGGCATAACGAGCATATACGTGACCCACGACCAGATCGAGGCGATGACCGTGTCCGACCGCATCGTCGTCATGGACAAGGGCCGGGTCATGCAGGTCGGTACCCCGTTCGAGGTCTACTCGAGGCCGGCAAACCGTTTCGTGGCGGACTTCATAGGCCGGGTCAACTTTTTCGACGGCCGCGTCGTCGAGGGCGGGGATCCCCTCCGCGTCGACCTTGGAGGAAAGACTGTCGAAGTAGGCAGCCGTGTTCCCGGCGTCGTCGAAGGAGGCAGGGCCGTTGTCGCGGTACGGCCTGAATCCCTGAGGCTGCACCCCGCGAACGAGGGTGGACCTTCGTTCGCCACGGGGAAGGTCACAAAGGCCGTGTATCTCGGCTCGGTCATCGAGTATGAACTGGACGCGGGCTTCGACCGCCCTGTGCTGGCGGTATCACACGATCCCGTAGATGCGGGGTTCTTTACCGTCGGCGATATCGTAGCGCTTGACTTTTCTGCCCGCGCCGCCCATGCGCTCGCATCCGAGATCCTGAAGCCCCTTCCCGCGACTTCCGGCATCGCATGACCGGCACTGAAGTGATCGATCCCTGTACCGGAATCGTCTCGGCACTCGTCTTGCGAAGCCCGGAACTCGCGGGTTGCGCCGAAGACATCCTTGCCGGCGCGGGCATGCTCATCGAAGGAGCGCGGCGGGGCGTGACGATCCTTTCCTGCGGAAACGGCGGCAGCGCCGCTGACGCCGATCACCTGGTTGCCGAACTCATGAAAGGTTTCCTCCTTCCCCGTCCGCTTGCGGAGTCGGACAGGCAGCGGCTTGAAACCACCACCGGCCCCGCGGCGGGCTTGTCCGACCGACTTCAACGTGGCATCAGGGCGATATCGCTCGCATCCAATGTCGCTCTCCTGACAGCCATACTCAACGACCTGGGGCCGGATGCCGTCTTTGCCCAGCAGGTCGTGGGCTACGGGAAGGCAGGGGACGTGCTGATCTGCCTGAGCACGTCGGGAAGCTCGCGCAACGTCGTAGCGGCCGCCTCGACAGCCAAGGCGATGGGGCTTGCAACCCTGGCGCTTACAGGCCCGGGCGGCGGCTTGCTCAAGGACATCTGCGACGTCTCCATCCGCGTTCCCGGCAACGACTCAGGCCAGATACAGGACGCCCACCGGCCGGTCATCCATGCGCTATGCGCCTGTGTGGAATCCGTGATGTTCGGGTGAAACCCGCCTTCCGTGGAGTCGCTCTGGTACCGTCCTGCGGGCATACAGCCGGGAAGGTGATGAATGCGTTCGCCCCCGGCAAACCGCGGAACGAGGATCGAGGGCAAGATACCGGAAGCCCGTATCGCCCAGAGGGTATAACGAGTAAGGTACCAGGCAGGGCGTGTTGGCACGACCCACCCCAAAAACCAAACAAATAAGACCGGGGTATATCAACCATCTGGACATACGATGGGGGCTATGGTTCGGCTACGATTTCCTTCGGGGGAAGTGACCGCCAGGACTTGGCTTCAGGACTAGTACATCCTGTTCTCATCTCTGCCGCTCACCGGTTCGCGGCGATGAGCCCGCCTCATTCGCTGTCGGCGCCTTCCTTGGCGCCTTTTCGGGCCTAGCGGCCCGCGCTCACACGGTTCAAGTCCTGGTGTGCCCTTCCAAATAGAACAGACGACCCGTCAGTAGACGGATCGTCTGTTCTAATGGGCCCACCAGGACTTGAACCTGGGACCGACGGATTATGAGTCCGCAGCTCTAACCAACTGAGCTATAGGCCCGACTTGAAGTGTCGCTCAATTATCCATATACATCGAAAAAAGTCAATCGAACGCGATTTCCCGCCGATCTTCCATATAGGCTGCGGCCGAGACTCGATGGTTGCGGCGTCCGAGAGTGGAAGGAATCCAGAATGTTTAAAATCCCGGTGATTTCAGGCGACGAAAAGCTCAATTCGTACATCAAGGACCAGTGCGCCACGATGGGGAACGAGTATGCGCCTATATTCCTTAAGGGCAAGGACGAGGTAGTTGCCTACCTCAAGTACGAGTTGCCGGAAATCAAGATGATGTATTTCTCAGATCCTACCGTGGAAGCCTGCGCCATCCTCGAGGAGATCCGCAAGGATCCATGGCTTCACTATGGCGGTGTCATCGCCATCCATGACGATCTCGAGGAAAAGGAACTGCTCGAGGCGATGCAGGACCAGAACGTCATCGCCGTGCTTCGCAGGAAGGAACTCGAGCGCGGATTCACCAGGTTGATGAAGATTCTGAAGCAGAACAAGCAGATCCTGTTCCAGCGCGGCATCCAGCAGCACCTACTCAAGAATATCTCAGCGTCCTTCGTCATAGACAACGACCCGCTGGACATTACGACGTATTCCAACCTAGTAACCAACTACCTGTTCAACGCCAGCCTCATCAGCAAGGACACGAAAGAGAAGCTCCACGTTGCGCTGCTCGAGTTGCTCATCAACGCGATAGAGCACGGCAACTGCAGGATCAGCTTCGACGAAAAGACGGCCTGGCTTGAATCGAACCACGACATCATGGACTTGATACGACAGAAGAATGCCGATCCGGAAATACGCGCCAAGAAGGTGTACTTTACGTATACCATAAGCCCGGAGTCGAGCCGATTCGCGATCAAGGACGAAGGTGACGGCTTCGACTGGAAGGCGCGCATCGGTGCAAAGCGCGAGGCCGAGCCAGGCCTCCATGGCATGGGGATGACGATGGCGTCACTGTACGTCGAGAACCTCGTCTACAACGAAAAGGGCAACGAGGTGTGGTTCGAGGTCTCGCACCAGAAGAACGAATCGAATACGATACCTGCCATTTTCGACGTATCGCAGGAACGCGTATTCCAGGACGGCCAGTACGTATGCTCCGAAGGTGAAGAATCTGACTACCTGTATTACATCGTTTCGGGAAACCTGTACGTCTATTCGAAGGGCAAGCTGGTCTCGGCGTTGACTCCGGACGACATCTTCATGGGGGAGATGAGCTTCCTCCTGTCGAACAGGAGGTCAGCGACGGTCGTCTCCAAGGGCAAGAGCGTTTTGATTCGCATATCGAAACAGGATTTCGTCAATCTTATAAAGGAAAATCCGCACTATGGAATATTCCTTGCCAGGCTGCTGGCACAACGGCTTGCCAGGCTGAATTTGCGCACGTCGAGGCTGAACACCGAATACCTGAAGCTGAAGCACGAACAGGCGGAGACGAAACCAGATCAGGGCGATTGAAACGAAGAGGGCGCACGGGGGAGGCATCTCCCGTACGCCCTCTATATATGCAGCGCGCCTTGCGGGCTATAAATACCCTTAAGGAACGCAGATCAACCCTGTCTCCGCTCTCAGGCCACGTAACCCTGGAGAACATCGGCGCGGCCCGGAACCGAGAGGCGTTTCAGCGCGGCCTTCTCGATCTGCCGGATCCTCTCCTTGGTCAGGTGGAAACGGTCACCTATCTCCTTGAGGCTCATCGCCCTCCGTCCATTGAGGCCGAAGCGGTACTGCACGACTTCGCTTTCCTTTTCGGTAAGGGTTTTGAGGACACCGTTGATGTCGTTTTTGAGGCTTTCCTCGACGACGTAGTCATCGGGCGACTTGTAGTTCCCGTTCTCGACGAAATCTCCAAGCACGCTTGAATCCCGTTCGTCGAAGACCGGCGTCTCGAGCGATACAAGGTCGCGGGAGATGTTCACGAGATCGGCAACGTGCGAGGCGTCCATATCGAGCATCTTGGCTATCTCGTCGATCTCGCCGTCTTCGGAGAGGCCGGCGGATACGTACTTCCTGGCCTTTTCTATCTGCACGAGCTCGTTGGCGCGGTTGAGCGGCAGGCGGATCATCCGGCTCTTTTCGCATATCGCCTTGAGGATAGCCTGGCGTATCCACCAGACGGCGTAGCTGATGAAGTGATAGCCCTTGTCTACATCGTACCGTTCGATCGCGTTGATCAGCCCGATATTGCCTTCGCTTATCAGGTCCGACAACGGAATGCCCTGGTTCTGGTATCGCTTGGCGACGTTGACGACGAATCGGAGATTTCCCTTGACGAGCATGTCCTTTGCGAACTTCTGGCCCAAAGCCGCTTCGCGAGCGTACTTGTCTTCGAGTTCGCGCGTCAGGAGTGGAACCTTGTTGATTTCCTTGAGATATATGGAAAGGACGTTGGAGTCCGACGAGGTGTCCGAGGTATAGCTGATTGATCTTTTTGCCTTCATGTAGTGCCTCCTGCCTAATACTAAGCAATAGGCGTGCCAACTAAGGGGTTTCTCTGCTATAAAGGGAAACACAATTGTAACTACATATGGTGCAGCGAATTAATAAATAGATCGGCGAAGGGATCTGTCATCGGAATCGCGTGTAGTTAATATATGGATTATTTAATGGGTGGTATTGATACGGGTCGAGGCATGGTGTCCTATTTGCGTGTCATTTCGACACATATCCGTTGCCAGGTTCTTCATGCGTATCGTTTCTACCCATGTTCGGTCTCGTATGGCAGGCGTGTCCTGCCACAACACATGCGGTATGGCAATCCCGAGCCGCACGCGCACCTGTCGTCGGGTCTTATCGCCCTGCCCTGGAAGAAATCTGCCGCTATCGTCCTGCCTTGATGAATGCGGGTGCTGGTCCGGAGCGCGGGGAAATCAATGACCAGGTCCCTGAATGTCCTGAGCTTTCCTTCGCAGGTAAGCTGCTGGTTGATGGAAGAGTCCTGGAGCCTGAGCCAGGCGTCGGCTATCATGGTGAGCACGGTGTCGATCTCGGCTTGGTGGGAAAAGCGATGGTCCGGCACGCGTTCCAGGTACCGCCGTACCTGTATCGAACAGAAGGCCCGGTAATCGTCGTGCTCCGGGCACGAGGCCCTGGGCATGCCATAGTCGTTCGCGAAATGCCTGTAGGCTTCCCTGGCCGGTCCTCGCGGGGAAAGCCGTTGCGCGCTCGAGAGGGCCTTGACCGCAAGGCCGTCCTTTCCAAGCCTCCGCAGCGCTATCGAAAGCCAGTAGAGCCTCCGCGCAAGTACCGCCCTCCTGCTCGCGGGACAGCCATCGACAGCGGTCCGGAGCATGCGTACGGCCATGGCAGGGTCATGGGCCGCGAGTGCCCTTTTGCCAATCGAGTACGCGATGGCGGATTTATCCCGCGTTCCATTGTTCATGTGTTGAAAATACCGCCAAGACGGCCCGCAATCAAGTTTCCGCCGCCCGAGCGAGCAGCAGGGCTAGACTCTTCGATTCCAGCCGGTACGGCGCCGCATGATCGATCGCCGGCTCGGCTCCGTGCTCCGGCAGGTCTTCCGGGGATGGCCTGGAAGTATCGACCGCTACATGCCAGGTCCAGCCTGTCTGGGGAGGGCATACGACGAAATCCACGGCGTCATCAGTAGCGTTGAGCATGATGAAGAAGTCGTTGTCGTCGCGGTCGGCGACGATGTCAGCCTTCGAGCCGTCGAGCCTGGCGGATATCGCCGAACTCATGTCGGCCCACGTGGGGGGAGTACCATCGGGAGCAAACCACGCGATGTCGGGCAGGGCGTTGAAGTTCGCGTCATTGCCCGTGAAGAACTCCGGTCGCCGGAACGCAGGGTGCTTTAGCCTGAGTGATATAAGGCCCTTCGTGAAGCGATGGAGTTCGTGGTGCTTGAGCGGAAGGGTCCAGTCGAACCAGCTTGTCTCGTTGTCCTGGCAGTATGCGTTGTTGTTGCCGTGCTGGCTGCGGCCGAACTCGTCGCCGCCGAGCATCATCGGCGTTCCGATGGACAGCAGCAGCGTCGCGATGAAATTCTTCTGTTGCCGCTCCCGCAGGCGTTCTATCGTCGGGTCGCTGGAAGGGCCCTCGTGGCCGTTGTTGTAGCTGAAGTTGGAATCGTGCCCGTCCAGGCCATGCTCTCCGTTGCGCTCGTTGTGCTTTCCGTTGTAGCTGACGAGGTCGCGAAGCGTGAATCCGTCGTGGCTCGTCAGGTAGTTGATCGAGTGGAACGGCTTGCGCCCGTCGCGCAGGTAGAGGTCGCTGGAGCCGGTCAGCCTGGTTGCCAGGGCTGCGACCGTCCCCTCGTCCCCCCGCCAGAACCGTCGCATGTCGTCGCGGAAGCGGTCGTTCCACTCCGCCCAGCGGCCGCCGGGGAATCCGCCTACCTGATAGGCGCCTCCCGCGTCCCAGGCTTCGGCGATTATCTTGGTCTGCCTGAGGATGGGATCTTCGGCGATCTGCTCTATGACCGGCGGGTTTTCCAGAAGTCGTCCCTTCTGGTCGCGGCCTAGAATCGAGCCCAGGTCGAAGCGGAATCCGTCGACGTGCATGTCGATGACCCAGTAGTGCAGGCAGTCGAGGATGAAATTCCTGACGACGGGGTGGTTGCAGTTGAGCGTGTTGCCGCAGCCCGAATAGTTCTTGTAGCGGCGGGGGTCATCGTCGAGCATGTACCAGATCGGGTTGTCGAGGCCCCTGAACGAAAGCGTCGGCCCGAGCTCGTTTCCTTCGCCGGTATGGTTGAAAACGATATCGAGTATCAGCTCGATGCCGGCCTTGTGCAGTTCCTTGACCATGGTTTTGAACTCGGCGACCTGCTGCCCGGAACGCCCAGAGGAAGAATACCTGCTTTTCGGTGCGAAGAAGGCCAAGGTGTTATAGCCCCAGTACTGTTTGAGCTTTTTGCCGGTTCGCGGGTCGCGCCTGGGGTTTTCAAGGTCGTCGAACTCCTGTACCGGCAGGAGCTCGAGGCTCGTGACGCCCAGGTCCTTGAGGTAGGGGATGGCGCCGACGACCCCGAGATAGCTGCCAGGATGCGACGAGCAGGCGCTCGAGTGGGCTGACAGGCCACGAACGTGGGCCTCGTATATGACGCAATGGCGAAGCGGCAGGTTGAGGGGGCGATCGTTGCCCCAGTCGAAGGCGATGTCATCCACGACGACGCATTTGGGGACGAAAGCCGCATTGTCGTCGCGGGAGAACGAAAGATCCAC
>PGXR01000115.1 GCA_002839245.1 Spirochaetae bacterium HGW-Spirochaetae-7
CCGCCCGCCTCCAGCGCATTGGCAAGCACCGGGGCCGGTCCGAAGGCTTCGCGGTGGGCGCGAATTCTCTCCTCCGCCACCTCGGCCAGGCCGATGCCTTGCACGTTGCTGGCAGTGCCGGTGAAGTATTCGTCCACAAATGCCGAATTGAGGCCGATGGCCTCGAAGATCTGCGCGCCGCAATAGGACTGGTAAGTCGAAATGCCCATCTTGGACATGACCTTGAGCAGTCCCTTGTTGATGGCCTTGACGAAACGTTTCTTGGCTTCCTTCGCCTCGACATTCAGCGTCGGCGCCATGTCGGCCAGCGTTTCGAAAACGAGCCAGGGGCAGACCGCCTCCGCTCCGTAGCCGGCCAGCAGGGCGAAGTGGTGCACTTCCCGAGCCGAACCGGTGTCCACCACGATGCCTGTGCTGGTGCGCAAGCCACAACGAACCAGATGGTGGTGCACGCCTGAACAGACCAGCAGCGTCGGAATCGCCACGCGATCGCGCGACACGGCCCGGTCCGAGAGGATCAGCACGTTGTACTTGCCCACGGCCTTTTCGGCGGTATCGCGCAGCTTCGCCAGCGCCTTTTCCATGCCGGCCGCGCCATGCTTGGCAGGATAGGTCACGTCCAGCACCAAGGCGCGGAAACGTCCTCCCGTCAGCTTGTCTATATTGACGAGCTTGGCCAGATCCTGACCGCGGCCAAGATGGACCTGTCCTGGCTTCGCAACCATCCGCCGAACCCCGACGCATTCGGCGACCGGATCGGCGAGGCGATAGTGATGGTCGATTCCGCCATAGAATCGGTGCAGGCCATCTCGACGAGACTGAGACCGAAGGCACTCGACACGCTGTCGCTTTCCGAAGCGCTCCGTTGGCAACTCGAGGACTTCAGGCACCGTTCGTCGATGGAATGCAGGGCGACCATAGACCCGGCCCCGGACGGCATCGGCGAGGATGTCGCCACCACCATGTTCCGCGTATTCCAGGAGATACTAACCAACGTCGGCAGGCATTCCGGGGCCAGGTTCGTGGATGTCAGGTTCGCCCTGGAGGATGGCTCGATGTTCCTCGACGTGCGGGACGACGGACGAGGCATCACACCGTCGGCAGCCGATTCGCCCGAATCGCTCGGCATATTGGGAATGCGCGAGCGGGTCAGGCACGCCGGCGGCTCGTTCGAGATTGTTTCTCCACCCGAAGGTACCGTTTCAGGCACGCGGGTGACCGTGAGGATCCCGCTCAGGCAGAGCATGGCATCGCGCGTGATGGCACGGCGAACAAGGCCGGCGGAGAGGTAAGGCGATGCTCAAGATACTGATAGTCGACGACCATCCGCTGATACGCAGGGGCCTCAGGCAGATCCTCCAGGAATCCGTTCACATCGGGTTGGTGAAGGAGGCCTCTGACGGTTTCGAGGCAATAGAGATGGCCACGGTCGACAAATTCGATGTCATCGTCCTCGATATTTCCCTCCCCGGCAAGGACGGCATGGAGGTGCTCCGGGACCTCAAGGAAATGGCTCCCGACACGCCGGTGCTGATGCTGAGCATCCAGCCCGAGGAACAGTACGCGCTACGCGCTTTCAGGCTCGGCGCTTCCGGATGCCTGAACAAGTCGGGCGCGCCTGACGAACTCGTCCAGGCGATACGCTCGGTAGCCTCCGGAGGCACCTACGTTAGCGCAGCTGCCTCAGAAGCCCTCGTCAGCGGGATCAAGAGCGGCGACGGCAGGCCTCCCCATCTCCTCCTGTCAGAACGAGAACACCAGGTGATGCTCCTCCTGGCCGGAGGCGCAACGGTAGGCCAGGTCGCCATAAAGCTGAACCTGTCCGTTAAGACCGTCAGTACGTATCGCGCCCGCATACTCGAAAAGATGAACCTCGCCAACAACGCCCAGCTGACCCAGTACGCGTACAGGCACAAGCTCATTGAATGATCTTGTAGGATAAAACCTTACAGCCCGCATACCTCCGGTCCTACGCATTCTTCGAAACCCGTCCGACAGCGCTTTCTGGAAACCTGAAGCATCCTGACTCTACGAAATTCCCTTTCCGGAGTAATGCTTGGACGAATTCAAGGCGCGCACCAGGATCATCGACCCCCTCGGCCCCGATGACCGCGAATCGATCCGAAATTTCCTTGCTCCGCTAGGCCTCGAGCTCGAGGATGACGTCGAGCTGTCCGCTGTCGTCGACGAAGGCGGCGCGCCCATCGCCGTGGCATCTCTCGCCGGGGACGTGCTCAAGTGCGTCGGCGTCCTGCCCGGTCGAGACGGGGAAGGCGCGGCCGCGCGGGCCGTATCGGCGGTCATGGCCGAGGCCGAGGCAAAAGGACGGAAGCGTCTTTTCGTATATACCAAGCCAGCGAACCGGACCATTTTCGAAGGCCTCGGCTTCGTGATGCTGGCCGAAGTCCAGGCTCTCCCCGCCATCGCGCGCGGCGCCATCGCGCGCAGCGACATCGCGCGCGGCGACGGCGCGCGCGGCGACGGGGTAGCGTTGCTCGAGAACGACGTCCACGCCTTCGATTCCTGGGTAGAGGGCATCCGCCGGACGCTTCCCGGCGGGACGGCTGGCGGCGCCGTCGTCGTCAACTGCAACCCCTTCACCCTGGGCCATCGATATCTTATAGAACGCGCCGCGGCAACCTGCGCCGCCGAAGGAGTTTCCGGCGGAAACGGAGCCGGCGGAGGAACCCTCCTCGTGCTCGTGGTCGCCGGCGACCGCTCGAGCTTTCCCGGAACGGTCCGCGAGGCTCTCGTCCGCGCGGGAACAAGCGACCTGTCCAACGTGGTCGTCGCTTCCGGAGCTTCGTACTGTGTCTCCGGCGCGACCTTCCCGGCCTATTACCTGAAAAGGAAAAGCGACGCCGCGGAACTCCAGGCGGCTCTGGACGCGACGCTGTTCGCTACCAGGATAGCTCCGGCGCTGGGAATTAGGCGCCGGTTCGTCGGAACCGAACCCTATTGCCAGGTTACCTCGGCCTACAACAGGGCGATGGCGGCCATCCTGCCTGCACATGGCATCGAACTCGTGGAAATCGCGCGCCTGGAGCGGGACGGCGCAGCCGTAAGCGCTTCGGCGGTACGCGCGGCCCTGCGAGATGGCGAGATGGCAAGGGTCCGGACACTCGTGCCGCCCTCGACGGCAGCCTGGCTCGAGTCGCCCGAAGCGGTAGACGTGCTCGAACGAATACGGACCGGCGATGGCCGGCATTGAGCGGAGGATACATGAACATAGTGCATGAGGCGAGCTCCGGAACGAACGAATCCGGCGACGCGCGCATAACAGTCTCGCCCAACCCGTCGGGCGGCCTTTCGCTCGAACTCCGCGGACCTTCGGTGGCCCGCTACGGCGACGACATACGCGCCGCGGCCCTGTCCACGCTCGGGTCTCTCGGCGTTACCGACGCGACCGTGTCGATAACGGAGAAAGGCGCCCTCGACGCGACGATACGGGCAAGGCTCGCGGCCGCTTGCGGCAGGGCGGCCGATGTCGGCGTGACCCCCTGGGAGGCTTTCAAGTGAAACTCAGGCGTACGATGCTGTATGTTCCGGGCAACGCCCCGGCGATGCTCCGCGATGCCCATATCTATGGCCCCGATTCGGTGTTGTTCGACCTCGAGGACGCCGTTTCGCCGAGGGAGAAAGACGCGGCGCGCCACCTGGTATTCCAGGCGCTCCGCAATTACGACTATGGCGGCGTCGAGCGCGTCGTCCGCATCAACGGCCTCGACACACCGTATGGTCTCGAAGACATCGCGGCCGTCGTATCGGGAGGCGCCGACGTCATCCGCCTGCCCAAGACCGACTCGCCCGAGGACATCATCGCGGTAGAGCGCGCTGTCGAGGCAGCCGAGCGCCGTTTCGGGCGCAAGCCAGGTTCGACCGCGCTTATGGCGGCCATCGAGTCGGCAAGGGGCATCCTGGCCGCGCGCGAGATAGCCGCCGCAAGCCCCCGCCTCGTCGCCATAGCGATAGGAGCCGAGGACTTCGTCACCGACCTGCACACTACCCGCAGCCCTGACGGCATCGAACTGCTGGCGGCAAGGAGCCTCCTCGTGATGGCGGCGCGTGCCGCCGGCATCATGGCCATCGACACCGTCTTCACCGGGGTCGACGACGAGGAAGGCTTCGTACGCGAGGCGCGCCTGGCGAAACAGCTTGGCTTCGACGGCAAGAGCGTCATCCACCCGTCGCAGATAGTACTTGCGCACGGCGTCTGGACGCCAACGCCCGAGGAGCTGGCGAAGGCACGCCGCGTCGTCGCCGCGGCAGCGGATGCCGAAGCGAAGGGTTCGGGCGTCATCAGCCTTGACGGAAAAATGATCGACAAGCCTATCGTCGAGCGAGCCCTGCGCGTGATGGCATTGGCCGGAGAGGTGGAAGCATGAGCCGCAACGCCATAGGACGTGACATTCCCGATATGGCGCCGGGTTTCGGTACGCTCAGGGGCTACGGCGGCGCCTTCGGAACGGCGGACTCGAGGCTGGCGGCGACGTCGCGCAGGCCGGGAGCCAAGGTCCTGGCAAGCCTGGACGCCGCCCTTGACGCCGTGGGCGTCCGCAGCGGCATGACCATATCGTTCCACCACCACTTCAGGGAAGGCGACCTGGTCGTCAACATGGTCGTCGAGGCGCTCGCCCGCCGCGGCGTCCGGGACCTCGTACTGGCGCCGAGTTCGCTGACCTACGTTCACGAGAAGCTGATCGACCGCGTCAAGGATGGCACGATACGCCGAATCAGGACCAGCGGCCTCCGTGGCAAGCTGGCGGACGCGATAAGCGCGGGACTGATGGACGAACCGGTGCTGATACACTCCCACGGCGGCAGGGCCAGGGCGATGGACGGAGGCGAGCTGGTCGTCGACGTGGCTTTCATCGGCGTGCCGATTTGCGACCCGATGGGAAACGCCACCGGTTCCCTGGGCGCGTCGGCCTGCGGGTCGCTCGGCTACGCGATGGTCGACGCCCGCGTCGCCGCGAAGGTCGTGATGCTGACCGAGGAGATCGCCCCCTACCCGCTCATGCCGGCATCGATTCGCCAGGACTATGTTGATGTCATCGTCAAGGTCGACTCGGTGGGCGACCCGGCCGGTATAGGCAAGGGCGCCACCCGCATGACGCGCGACCCGAGGGAACTTTTGATAGCCAGGACAGCCGCCCAGGCGATAGCGGCCGCCGGTATCATCCGCGAAGGCTTCTCCCTGCAGACCGGTTCGGGGGGCGCGAGCCTCGCCGCAGTCCGGTTCATCCGCGAGCTGATGCTCGAGCGAGGCGTCAAGGCATCCTTCGCGCTCGGCGGCATAACAAGCCAGCTGGTGCAGCTGCTCGAGGAAGGCCTCGTCGGTACGCTGCTCGACGTGCAGAGCTTCGACGCCGACGCCGCCCGCTCGATGGCGGTCAACGCAAACCACCGGGAGGTCGACGCCTCGTATTACGCGAACCCCGGCCTCGCCGGATGTGCCGTCGACGCCCTGGACGTCGTGGTGCTGTCGGCTATGGAGATAGACCTCGAGCTGAACGTCAACGTCATCACGGGTTCGGACGGCGTCATCCGCGGGGCCTCGGGCGGGCATTGCGATACCGCCTCGGGCGCGGCCCTGACTGTCGTCGTCACCCCGCTCCTCCGCGGCCGGCTCCCGTCGGTCATGGATTCCGTAACGAACGTCATAACGCCCGGCGGCAGCGTAGACCTCCTGGTCACCGACCGCGGCATCGCCGTCAACCCGGCCAGGGGAGACCTGCTCGACGCTCTGGTCGCTGCGCGGCTGCCCGTCCGCGACATAGCCTGGCTCAAGCGGCTGGCCGAATCGTATACCGGCGCGCCGCGGCCAGTCGAATTCGACGACCGTATCGTGGGCCTGGTCGAATACCGCGACGGTACCATCATCGACACGATCCGCCGCCCGAAGGGCCTGCGGGCATGAACATGCTCGTCGAGCGGGTGCTCGTAGAGCGAGCACTCATGGAGCGGGATCGGCGGGAAGCCGAGACGGAAGCCGCGCTGGCTGCCGGCGCCGGCGCAGTCATCCGGCTGTCCGCGAGGATGCCTTCGGGCATGCGCCGACTTGGGCTGGCCAGCAATCCGGTCGCACGTGGCGCCGCCATCTTCGAGTGTGCATGCCGCGACCGGGGACTGTCCCTCCGCCCTCTGGGCTCCGGGGACGGTCCGCTCGGGCCGTGGCGGCTGTGGGCGTCCGGCTCGCGACCGGACGAGCTCAAGAGGACGGCGCTGCAGGTCGAAGAGGACTCGTGGCTAGGAAGCCTCCTCGACCTGGACGTGATCGGCCCCGAAGGCCCGGTTGGCCGCGCGGAGCTGTGCCTTCCCTCCCGCCGATGCGTCGTCTGCGGGGGAACCGCGGCCGAATGCTCAGGCAGGGCTACCCACGACCCGAAGACCGTCGAAGCAGCCTTCGGGATCATTCTGGAGCGCTCCAGAAGCGCCGTCACTTCAGGATCTCCGGACGGAGACGCCGTTGGCGTCCTCCCGCCCTTGCACATAGAAGAGATCGAAACCAAAGGAGGAGATACGCCATGAACCGTATCACCCGAACTCTCGCCGCGGTCGCCATGATCGCCGCCATCGCGACGCCCGCCTTCGCCCAGGCCAAGGGCTATCCGTCCAGGACCATCGAATGCTACGCGCCCAGCGGCGCCGGCGGCGGCTGGGACCTGACCATCCGCACCGTTGCCAAGACCCTGACCGAGACCGGACTCGTCAAGGTAGCCATGCCGGTGGAGAACAAGGCCGGCGGCGGCGGCGCCGTGTTCCTTACCGCACTCCAGTCGATGAAGAAGAAGGACAACGTCCTGACCGTCTACAGCCCGCCACTCCTCCTGATCAACCTCAACGGCACCACCCCGTTCTCGTACAAGGACACCACCCCCCTGGCACGACTGATCACCGACTTCGGCGCCTTCGTGGTGCGCAAGGATTCAAAGTACACCTCTATCACCCAGGTCATGGCCGACATCAAGGTCAATCCGACGAGCGTCAAGATCGGCGGCAATTCATCGGCCGGTTCGATGGACCACATCCAGTTCCTCGTCGTGGCCCAGGCCGCCGGCGTGAAGGGTCTCAAGCAGGTCCAGTACATCGCCTTCCAGGACAACGCGGGAGCCGCGCAGCTGCTCGGCGGACACATCGACCTCCTGACCACGGGTCTCGGCGACGTCCGCGGCCTCGTCGAATCGGGCGACCTCCGCGTTCTGGCGTCGACGGCTCCGACCAGGCCTGATTTCGGCATCGGCAAGGACGTCCCCACCTGCCGCGAGCAGGGCATCGACGCCGACTTCCTCAACTGGCGCGGTATCTTCGGGCCGCCCCAGATGCCCGATTACGCCGTGAAATTCTGGCGCGACGCCCTTGGCAAGATGGTCAAGACCCCGGAGTGGCAGAAGGCCTGCCAGACCAACGGCTGGGTACAGAACTATGCCGACCAGCCCGACTTCGAGAAGTTCCTCGCGGCGCAGAACACAGCCTCGAAGAACATCCTTGAAGAGCTGGGAATGGCAAAGTAAGAATGCGGTAGACTGGCCCGGTTCGCGCCGCACGCGCGGGCCGGGTCTTTTCACGCTGAAAAGCGGAGGAAATTATGACCTGGAACTTGATAACCGGCTTGATCGCGACGCTCATCGGCATCGTGTACGGCTGGCAGGCGTTGCGCCTGCCGCACGCTACATTCGGGACCAAGACGGGGCATATCATCTACCCGGTAATCCTGGGTGGAGTGATGATATTGCTGGGTCTCGGCCTGGTGCTCAAGGAGCTCCTTGCCAAGGGACCGAAAGATCCGAAATCAACGCCGAAATTCGGAAAATTGACGAAGCATGGACGGGAAATCGGCATCGCCATCCTGGCCAGCCTCGGTTATGCCCTGATTTTCGAACCTCTCGGCTACGTCATATCGACCATCCTGTACCTCCTGGCCGTGCTGTTCCTGGTGAACGGTCGTGCAAAACCCGTACGGAGCATAGTCGTGGCCGTGCTTTTCAGCATCGGTGTCTACGTACTCTTCGCCGTCTTCCTCGGGATACAGCTCCCGCGGATGCCGCTACTGGATATCTAGGAAGGAAGATGACATGAACGAATCATTGGCACAGCTCTTCCTGGGCTTCCAGGTCGCGCTCACTCCGATCAACATCCTGTGGACGACGCTCGGAGGCGTACTCGGGACGATCATCGGCATGCTCCCGGGTCTCGGGCCGGCGACCGGCGTAGCCGTACTCCTTCCTTTGACCTTCAAGATGGGTCCCGTCGGAGCCATGATCACGATGGCGGGCGTCTATTACGGCGCCATGTTCGGCGGCTCGCGCGCTTCGATACTCCTGAACACCCCCGGCGACGGCGCAGCCATCGCCTCCTGCTTCGACGGCTACCCGATGACACAGAAAGGTCGCGCGGAAGCGGCTCTCGCCATTTCCGCAGTCGCTTCATTCATTGGCGGCATGATAGCCAACGTGGCGATGGTATTCATCGCGGTACCGATGGCAAGATTCTCGCTCAAATTCGGTCCCGCCGAGTATACGCTCCTGATGCTGTTCGCGCTGGTCGCGACGGCAGCGATGTCGAAGGAGAAGATGCTGCTCGGCTTCGTCGGCATGATCTTCGGATTGATGATAGCGACGATAGGTCTCGACGGCCTGACAGGCGTCAACCGCTTCACCTTCGGAGTCCTGGAACTGATGGGCGGCGTCGACTTCCTGATCATCATCATAGGAATCTACGCTCTCGGCGAAGTCTTCAAGAGCTTCAAGACGGTACACGACCCGAGCTACAAGATGCAGACCAAGTTCGGCAAGATACGCTTCACCCGGGAAGACTGGAAGCGTTCCTGGCCGGCCATCCTCCGCGCCACGCCGTTGGGCTTTTTCATCGGCGCTCTGCCCGGCGCTGGCGGCACTATGGCCGCGCTGATGGCGTACAACAACGAGAAGAGCCTTTCCAGGCATCCCGAGGAATTCGGCAAGGGCGCGGTAGAAGGACTAGCGGCCCCGGAAGCGGCCAACAACGCCTCGAGCGTCGGCGCGCTCATCCCCATGATGACCCTGGGCATACCGGGCTCCGGTACCACCGCGGTAATGCTCGGTGCGCTGCTGATGCTCGGCCTCCAGCCCGGCCCCCTGCTGTTCACGAAGCAACCCGAGGTGGCCTGGGGCATGATAGCGTCGATGTTCATCGGCAACTTCATACTCCTGTTCATCAACATGCCGATGGCCAGCGTCCTGGTGCGCGTGCTTTCGGTACCAGCCAAGGTCCTCTACCCGTTGATCCTGGGGCTGGCGTTCATCGGCACCTATGCCATCACCAACAGCGTCGTCGACTTCTTCATACTCATCCTGTTCGGGCTCATCGGCATCTTTCTCGACAAGACCAAGATACCGACCTCTCCATTGATACTGGGAGGCATCGTCGGATCGACGATGGAGACATCGTTCAGGCAGGCGCTGATGCTCTCGGATGGCAGTCCGAAGATATTCTACGGTTCCCCCATCACGATCGTGCTGATCGCCCTTACGCTTTTCTCGGTCGCCTGGCCCCTCGCCGGAAATGCCATCAAAAAAGCCAGGGCGGCTCGGGCGGCATGACCGGAACCTGCGCAGCCCCTCGCGTCGCGGGGATTCCCGCCTCCAGCGGGAACTTCGCGGCGCAGACGGCCGCTCTCGCCGTCAAATCTCTCCTGCGGGAGGCGGAGGCCG
>PGXR01000116.1 GCA_002839245.1 Spirochaetae bacterium HGW-Spirochaetae-7
TTTCGTGGCGCATCCTGACGCCTCGCTCGTCGGTTCATCGTACGCGTCGGTCGCCGACGCGGCTGCCCAGGAGCGGCTGATGGCTTCGTATACCCAGGGCTGGAGCCATTCGGAGGCCAAGCCGACGATGGCGGGCGAGCAGGCTTCGTTCCTCGTTGTCCTGCCGCTTCCGGTGGGCGATGCGGGCCGCTACTGGGCGCTCGGCGTGGTGACCCCGATAGAGGGCATGCTCAGGTCGGTGTCCAGGCTGATGGCCCTCGTCATGGGGATGGCCGCTGCCGTACTCCTGTTGTCAGTCGTCGCTCTATGGTTCATCCTCGGCCGCGCGGTACGGCCGCTCGCCATGACGGCGCGGGCCTTCGGCGAACTGTCCCAGGGCGACGCGGACCTGACCAAGAGCATCGACATCAGGAGAAACGACGAGATAGGCGATCTCGTCACGGGTTTCAACGACTTCGTGGCGAAGCTTCGCGACATGGTCACCAGGCTGAAGAAGGAGCAGGAGGCGCTCGGCGGGATAGGCGAGGAGATGGCGACGAGTTCCCACGAGTCGGCGAGCGCGACCGCGCAGATCCTGGCCAATATCGACGGCGTGCGTCGGCTGTCGAACAACCAGGAATCCAGCACCGGCGAGGCTAGCCGGTCGGTAGCCTCCGTCGTCGGAGGGATAGGCGACCTGGACGCCCTTACGGAGACCCAGGCTGCTGGCATAGCCGAAGCTTCGGCGTCCATAGAGCAGATGATAGGGAACATCGGCTCGGTCAGTTCGTCGATAGCGCACATGGCGGAGCGTTTCGAGGCCCTGATGAAGACTGCCGTCGACGGCAGGGAAAAGCAGGAAGCGGTCGTCGGCAAGGTCGGCGCGATAGCGGCGCAGTCCGAACTGCTGTTCGAGGCGAACCAGGTGATTGCGGGCATCGCCAGCCAGACAAACCTGCTTGCGATGAACGCCGCCATCGAAGCCGCGCATGCCGGTGACGCAGGCAAGGGTTTCTCCGTAGTCGCGGACGAAATCAGGCGGCTGTCCGAGACTTCGTCGGAACAGTCGAAAAGCATCGGGGCGGAGCTTTCGAGCATACAGGCGACTATAGCCGAAGTAGTCACCGCCTCCGCCGAGTCCGAGGAATCTTTCAACCTGGTGTCGTCGAGCATCGAGGCCACCGACGAGCTTGTGCAGCAGGTCGACCATGCCATGGCCGAACAGCGCGAGGGCTCGAGGCAGATCCTGGAAGCTCTGCGCGAGATGAACACCGCGGCCGAAGCCGTCAGGGAAAAGGCCAAGGCGATGACACTGGACGCCGGGCAGGCCCGCGACGGCATGGAACTTCTACTCGATACCACCGCCACGATACGCGGGAGCATGGACGAGATGGGCGCCGGGGCCCAGCAGATAAACAATGCGGCCCAGTCCGTTTCCGGCCTGGCGGCATCGACCAGGGAGACCATCCGCTCGATGGACGAGGTGATAGGCAAGTTCATAGTGTGACGGGCCGACGGGTGGGCGGCCCGGCGGGTGGCCCGGCGGGCAGCCCGGCGAGTTGTCAGACGCGGAAGATCTTTGCGATGCTGGCCTGCCCGGTGATGCGATAATGCAGCCAGAAAAGCAGTCCAGCTATGGGAACGCAGGTGATGGCGACCACCACCGACCAGCCGAGGGAGATGGCGGCGGCCGCTCTGGCGTCGATGATGAGCTCAAGGCCGACGCACAGGGTGGCGACGCCGAGCAAGGCTATGGCTATCGCATTGACGCCCTTCCTTTTGGCACGGGCAATCAGTTCGATCGAGGCAAGGGCCACCCCTTCGAGCAGGAGCACGATAGGCGCGCCGAGCGGCATGAACCAGGCCCGAGGCCCGTCGAGTACATCTAGCGCCAGTATGAAGAGCAGCGTCGCCGGCGCCAGCACGGCGTAGAGCGCGGAGCGACGGCGTCCAAGCATTACGGGGGCGCATACCAGCAGGTAGAGGTAGCACAAAGACGCGATCGGGTACAGCGACCAGGCGATCCGCTTGTCAAGCACCAGCTCTATGGCCGCCACGACTACGCACGCCATCGCGGTACATACCGTGTATATCTCGATGAATATCCTGCGTCGCTGCTCCGGCGATAAGCGAAGGAAATCTTCCGGATCGAGTACATGTTCTGGATAGGCGGTCTTCCGGATCGCTTCGGCCTCCGGCTCCAACGAGACGGAAGCCCGGCACAGCGGGCAGTGCTTCGCTGAATCTTCCAGCCCGACTCCGCAGTTACGGCAAATGGTCATACAGCACCTCACCTGTTCGATTCTATGGCTACCGGGATACCCATGCCAGTCAGGCGCGTGAAGAACAAGCGTTCGACCTCGGTGGAGGCCGCGGTGGATCCGAAACTGATGAACAGCCTGTCCTTCCAGCTGACAACGTACGGGTTGCTCCTGCATCGATGGCTGGGCGCGGGGATGAACTCGAACCGTTCGACGTGGCTGGCCAGGGCTTCGGGCAGCATAACCGCTCCCAGGTTCGAGACGATACCGCTCATCGTGTCCTCCCCGATGCGCTTGAAAACCCAGCGCGCGGCGATACCCTTGAGGACCAGGGGAAGCATGCGGATCGCCAGGTTCCGCCCTCCGCCGACGTTGCGCGCTATCTGCCTCGATATGTTCTTCTCGTGTATCTCCGCCTGCATGTAATGGTGGACGCGCTTGATGATCTCGTCGAAATCGTATAAGCCCAGGCGCAGGTCCAGGTAGGGCATGACATAGAGCGAGAAATTCCTCATGGTCTTGCTCGGGAAGAGCCTGCGCAGGTTGACCGGCACCTCCGCGGCGACCAACTTCTTCATACCGCTGCGGACAGGCGCCGGCAGGGCCAGGAACAGGTCCTGCATGCCGGCGAGGTACACCGATACCAGGAATTCGGTCATCGTCGATCCGTGTTCCTTGGCCTTGGCGATGGTGGCGCCCAGCGGGAGGATTCCCGTGATGACGCGGTACTGGCCCGGACGTAGCGGAAGGGACGGGAAGTGGAAAGCCTTCCTGCCTACTTCAGGAAACGGTATGCCCTGCCTGAAATTGAGGTTGAACGCGTCCTCCGATTCTTCCGGATCCGGCACGTCTCCGGGGCGGAATATGCCCTCGGGATCGGGCGTCTCGACGCCGCGAAGGCGCAGATACTCCATGATGATTGCTTTCAGGTAAACGAGGGCGCCCGCGCCATCGGTCAGGACGTGACAGAATTCGACCGCTATCCTCGAGTGATACGCCCGTACGCGAAAAAGGAAACGACCCCGCCTGCGTATTTGCATGTTGAGGCAGGGATACCTTGAATCCGCCACCGGCTCGGGCGCCCTGCCTTCCATCGGCTCAAGGTAGTACCAGAAAAATCCTCGCCTGAGCTCGACGAGGAAATAGGGGAACCTTGGCGCGAGGTTGGCCATCGCCTCGGTGAGGGACGGCAGGAAAATTCTCTCGGTCAGCGTGGCCGAAATGCGGAAGACGAGCGTGGCGGTACTGTCGGTCAGGGCAGGCATGAAACTTGCGGCGTTGTCGAGGATGTACCAGCGCTCTTCTCCCGCGTTTTTTTCCGTCTTGGCGAAAGAAAGGTTCATGCCACGGGTACGGCCGCCGCTGCTCATAGCTCTAGAGGCCGCCGGTTGTCGGCCAGGCGCTTGCGGAGGTAATCCCGGTCGAGGCCGAGATCGGCCACCACCTTGACCAGCTGCTCCGCAGACAGGAGGTTTTGCTCGGCGTACAGGTAGCAAAGCGCCTTTTCGGCGATGCACGGCACGAGGAGGGCTGCCATGTTCTCCGGACTCTGGCTGTGGCCGTCGAGGTGCAGCCGCTTGAGGCTGGCATACAGCCGCGACCGTTCCATGTCGCCTGCTATGGCCGCGAGTTCAGCCAGAAGCGGCTTGATGTCTCCCCGCGACGCGGCTTCGCCGAGCGGCTTGAGCGTGAAGAAGGTATATTCCTTGCCCGGCAGGTAATGGTGACCGTCGCAGCGCGTGCAGTAGTCGGGTTCCCGCGGGTCATCCTTGAGCCGGTCGCCTCCGATGATTATCAGCGGGTCGAAGTAGAGGGCGGGGCACTCACGGCCATCGGAGACGTAGTAGCGGTAGGTATACAGCGAGTCGGCTATGCAGTCGATGTGCTCGCAGTAAGCGGTCAGCGGGAAGGCGTCGGTGGCGTTCTCCAGGAGGAGCCTGGCGGCCTGGTTGAAAATTTCCTTGCGGAAATTGAGGACGAGCGTCGGCAGGATGAATACCAGGCCGCGCGCCTCCGATTCGTTTCGGATGAGGTAGGCGATACGCTCGTCGTAGAACGATGCCTCGTCCAGTATCCAGGTACCTGCCTCGGGATGTCCGGCCATGACCGACTCGAGGCCGAAAGAGTCGCCAGCCGTGCTGATGCAGTCTCCGCAGCGCTCGTAGCCTCCTCGGTAGGGCAGGGCATCCTCGGGGTACTCCCTGAAGCGGTCCTTGTCGATGCCGAAGCGGACGAAGTGGATGACCCGACGGTCGGCGCCTGCCGTCGTGGTCCGCGCGGCGACTTTTTCTCCCTTCCTGAGGGCGACGCGTGAATCGCGCCATACGCGGGCGCTGTACTCGGTCTTGCCCGAGCCCATGGGGCCGATGACCAGGATGCGGCGCCCCGGGCGGGTGAAGTCGAAATGGTCGAAGGACCGGTGGACCCTGATGCTCGGAAAGCCGAGGCTGAGAAGGAAGGGGTCTCCGGGCGTTTCGTCTCGCAGAGACGCGTCATGTCCGGAGGCATCCCGGTTCAATCGGGTGTCCCGGCCATGACCACGTAGGGCCTGGCCTTGGGCGCGCCGAAATCCATGGTCTTGAACGGATGGATATCGAGCGGATTCTGGTACCACCCGGTGATCGCCGCCGTATCGATGACGTTGAACGAAATCGAATGGTACAGGGGCAGGAGCGCGGCGTCCGAGAGCAGCTTGCCTTCGGCCTCGGCGAGAGTGGCAAGCCGGGCGGCTCCTTCCTCGGTCATGGAGCGGGCCACCAGAGCGTCGTACTCGCGGCTCTTGTAGCCGCCTTCGTTCAACCCGGAGTCGCTCGTCCACATGAGGAGGAATGCCGCCGGATCGGCAAAGTCGCCTATCCAGCTGGTGAACGACAGCGAGTAGCCATCCTGCCTCACGTCCCTGAGGGTGGCGCCGTCGGGAACGACGATGCGCTCGACCTTGACGCCGACCCGGTTCCAGGCAGACTCGATGATGTCGATGTTGGCGTCGTGCGTCTCGGATTCGTAATAGACGAAACGGACGGCCGGCAAGCCCTTGCCTTCCGGGTGGCCGGCTTCGGCGAGAAGGCGTATCGCCTCGGCTTCGTCCGGCTTGACTATCCCGGCAGGCGACTTGTAGCCGGCGAACGGCAGCACGAGGACGCTCGTCGGCGCGTAGTACTTGTCCTCGGTCCTGATCTCCTCCCACGGCACGAGGAGGGCTAGAGCCCTCCTGACCCTGGCGTCGCTCCATGGCTTTCGCGAGGAATTCCAAAAATAATAGCCGGTGGCGAACATCGGAGCGAACTGTATGGCGTCGGTGGCGGCGAGCGTGTCGAGGTCGGCCATGTCAGTGAGCCAGTCCAGCTCGCCGTCGTTGAACCGGCCTGTCGCCTCCGCTTCGCTCTCGATGAAGTGGACGCGGATGGCCGGCACGGCGACATTGCGCTCGTCCCAGTAGGCGGCGCTTTTTGCCATGGCCATGGAGTCCTTGTCCATGGATACCAGAATGTACGGACCGTTGCCGATCACCGATTCAGGCTTCCATTTGCGCACTCCGCGCAGCGAGTGGTGAACCGGCACGAAGGCGCTGTGGCAAAGGAGCCTCGTGAAGTAGGCGGCAGGCGCGTCGAGCTGGACGACCAGCGTACGTTCGCCACGCGCGCTGATGCCGACCGAGCCGGGATTCCTGTTCTTGCCGGTCCTGTATTCCTTGGCTCCCTTGACGATGTCGAAGAACACCGCGTATTCGGCCTTGGTTTCCGGAGCGAGCAGGTAGAGCCATGACTCGACGAAGTCGGCGGCCGTGACCGGCGTGCCGTCGGACCAACTGGCGTCCTGCCTTATGTGGAACGTCCAGGTCTTGCCATCCTTCGACTTTTCGAATGAATCCGCCTGCGCCCGGATGGGGTCGAGGCTTTGCGGGTCATAACTGAACAGACCTTCGTACAGGGCCGTGAAGATCTGCATCTCGTGGGCATAGATGGACTTGTACGGATTGAGTTCGACGTCGTACCGTCCCATGCCGATGACCAGCTCGCGGGCGCCGGCAGGGGCAGTGCCCGGCGCCGTTCCTTCGCCCGGGCACGGCGCCACAAGAACGGCAGCCAGGACCAACGCCGCTGCGGTAGAATGTATGAATTTCATCGATGCTCCTATGTTGCTTTTCCGGGCCGGTTCAAGCGTCCTTGATGCCCAGTCGCTTCATCTGCTCCAGTTCTTCCTTCTGCGAGATGTACTCGTGGCGTTTCTGGTTGCCCTTGATGATGGCATTCTTTATCGAGCCCAGTTCCATCCTGATGTTTCGTATCTTGGTCTTGAGCGCCGGGTCGTCGATGACGCCCTGGTAGAATTCGTCGAGCGCCGAAAGCTTCCGGTGATACGACTGGAGATCCTCTATGCTCTTGGCGAGGAATTTGTAGATTATCTCCTCGGTCGAGCCTTCCATCCTTCTGTAGGCAGCGCCTGTCTTCGAGACCAGCGCTACCAGGCTCTGCGCCCGCTTGGCGACCTCGGCGCTGAAGGCGGTGTAATCCAGGGCTTCGTTCTTGCGCTCGCTCGAGACAGGATCCAGGTATTCCACCTCATGGATGACGTGCTCGCCCTTCTTGCCGAACATTTCGCGCAAGGCGCGCTTGATCTTGGTCAGCATCGATCTATCCATAGATTCGAGGAGCGCCTGGTTCTCCTCGAGCTTGCGTACCGCGTCCTCGAGCTGGAAGCCGATGCCGATGACGACTCGCGCGCCTTCGAGGACCGCGGTCTTGAAGTTGCGCTCGACTGTGTTGCCCTTGCCCTTGAGTTCAGCGACCTCGAGGTGCTTGATGATGTCGTCCCGCAGGCTCTCGCCCTCGGAGCTGAAATCCTCCTTGAGGACCTCGGCGGCGAGTTCGGGGTAGAACGGCTTGTCGCCGGCGACCTCGGCGTATTTCTGCCTGACCTTCCGAATTGCCTCTTCCTGATGGGTGATGACGTCGTCGCGCTTGAGTCCCAGGACGTCTGTCGCGATACGCCTGAGCTCCAGCTTGCAGCGCTCCTTGTGGAGGAGGCTCAAGTCCTTGAGCACCTCGAATATCTTTCGGCTGGTCTTGTCGAGCTGCAGCAGCCCCTCGTTTACTATGCCCGCCGACAGCGGGTCGGTGCCCTTCCTGACGAGGGAAACGAGCTCCGAGAAATAGCGCGTGTTCACGTGCGGGCTGTTATCGGTGAACTGGGTGAAGGCGAAGTATTTGATGAGCGAAGCGAGGCGCTTGATGCGGCCCATCGTCATGAAATCGATGCTGAACTGGTAGTAATTGTTGAGGAAATCCAGGTATGACTCGTATTGCGAAAGGCGGATGCACATCTGGTCAAGCTTTTCGCTCTCGGCGAACGATCCCTCGGGAGGGGTCGTGACCTCGGATATCTTGAGGTCGTACTTGTAGGGGTCCTCGTGGATCAGCCCTTTCTTGAGGAGTACGCCGTAGAGGCCCTGGAATGCCGACTGGAACAGCTTGCAGTCATCCTTGAGCTGCTTCAGTTCGACGTTGTCCATCCTGTCGGTCTTGGCGGCGAGTGCGTGTTCCAGCCTGTCCGCGTATGATGCGCTGTCTTCCATTTCCGTTTCAGTATGGAATAAAACCGTGAGGACGGCAAGCTCCCCCTGATCGTCGCGATCGTAGTGCTGGATCGCAATCGCCGCTGCGCGCGCCGTCGTACCCGTTGGCATGACGCAACAGCATGCATTGCTTGTCCTTTCGGTCATAGCGACCATGGGGCCGTCCTCCTGTCAGCCTCTCATCGGCGGCATGACGGTGCCGGTAGTCCTGCCGGACCTGCCCCCTGCTTGGGCGGACGCGGATGGATGGGAGCTGTCGTGGCTGTCTTCCGACGGTTCGGGCGGCCCCGTGCGGGCGGCTCCTGGCTCCGCTCTCGAACTCAGGTTGCCCCGCGGCGGCGAGGCGGCCGTGCTGTGCCGGGCGGTCTACGGAAATTCAATGACCCTGCCGTACGGTGCGCCTTGGCCCCAGGGCCTGCCAGACGACGGCACGCTCAGGCCAAGCGCGGCCGGAGGATACGCCGCCAGCCTCGCCGCTGCCTTTTACCGGGCAGGCTGCGAAACCTGCCCGCTGGACCTGCCTCGCCTGGCCCGCGAAGCCGAGGCGAGGCTGGCTGACCCCTGGGATATCGACCCGGCTTCGCTTTCGCCTTTCGTCGCCGGCCAGCATTTCAGGGTCGACTACCTGAGGGCGCCGGCCCGCGTCCAGGCTGCCATCGGCGGCGTGGCCCGTGCGCTCGCGCCTGACAGCCCCTGGGGCCGGGGCGCAGTTCCCGACGGCTCGGGCAACGTGACCCTCGAACTCGCGCCGGGGAGGGTCAGGCGGTGGATGGGCGGCGGCTACGAACTGGCCGTGTCGATATCGTCCTTGGGAGACGTCGTCTGGACGCTGGCAGGGCCGTGAGGCAGGCTCCGTGGTTTGTATCGGGGGATCCGCAAGAAGAACGCGCTGCCTGAACCTTCCCTGCTCTCGACCGACGCGTCGCCGCCGTGTGCCAGCGCTATGTGCCTGACGATGGCCAGTCCGAGCCCCGTCCCGCCGAGTTCGCGGCTCCGCGCCTTGTCGACCCGATAGAACCGCTCGAAAAGCCGAGGCAGGTCGCGAGCCGGGATGCCCGGGCCATCGTCCCGGATCGCGAAGCGCGCAAAGTCGCCATCAGATGCCGCCTCCGCGCGGACAACCGCGCCGCGGGAACTGTACTTGACCGCGTTGTCCAGAAGGTTGACGAGGGCCTGCTCGAGCAGCCCCTCGTTCGCCTGCGCGGCGAGTCCTGTCTCGACGGAAGTCGTCAGCGAGACGCCCCTGTCGGCCGGAGTGTCGCCCAGCGACTCGAACGCCCGGGCCAAGACCAGCTCTGCGTCAACGCTGGAGGTTTCGAGGATTCCGCGCTCAGGTCCTTCCAGCCTGGCCAGGGTCAGGAGGTCTTCGATTATCGAGGCCATCCTGTCTGCATGGCGCCTGATGATGGCCAGGAAGCGCCTGGCTTCCGCAGGATCCTCCACTTCCTCCAGGGTCTCGGCAAAACCCTTGATCAGGGTAATCGGGGTACGGAGCTCGTGGGAGACGTTGGCTACGAAATCCTGCCTGACCCGCTCCAGGCGCTTGAGCCGCGTGATGTCGCTCAGGACGAGCAAAGCGCCAGGGCGGCCGTCTTCGAGGGAGAGCGGGGCCGCATGGACCAGGAGGCGTCGCGGCTCGTCTCCATACAGCATCACTTCGGCTTCTTCTCGGCCGTTGCCGGATACACAGCGCCTCGCCATGTCGTCGAGAGCGGTGTTGCCGCTCGCCTGCAGCACGGTCAAGCCCTCGATGGAGGAAGGAGAGCCGTCGGGAGCCAGAAGTGCCATCGCAGAAGGGTTCGCGAGGCGGATGACGAGATCGGTGTCCGCGC
>PGXR01000117.1 GCA_002839245.1 Spirochaetae bacterium HGW-Spirochaetae-7
ACCGCGTTCGCCGAGGAGCCTGAGAACCTGCCTGCCCGAATCCTCGTCATTGCCCGCATCTATGAGCGTCGCTCTGCTGCCCGATACCCATACCCCGATATTTGCCGGCGACGGGATCATGTAGGTATTTCCTGCTATCTGCTTCATCGTCAACGCAGCCATGATGCCTCCTTCAGGAGCCTCCCCCGTTCAGCCCGGCCCGGGAACATGGGCTTGTACTACAGGCACCATGATAGGGCTTTGAAAGGTACGCGGCAAGCTGGGCAAGCTGCGATCACTTAGTCTATAGTGCATTTCATGAAGATCGTCATAGCCGGCGGTGGGATGCTGGGAATCCAGATAGCACACCAACTGATAGATGAAAAGCACGATGTCGTCATCATCGAGAAAGATGCCGAGGCCGCCCGGGTCGCCTCGAACGAACTCGACTGCATGGTGATAAACAATGATGGCAGCCGTCCCGAAGTCCTTCGCGAAGCAGGCGTCGCCGGCGCTGCCTGGTATCTGGCCTTGACCGGTTCCGACGAGGTCAATATTGTCTCGTGCGGCCTGGTCGCGCTGGAATCACCAAAAATACGGACGGTCGCACGCGTCGAGAACCCATTCTACTCGGAATTGTCGCTTGTCCAGCGTAGGGCTTTCGGGCTGGACGTGCTGATCAATCCAGCCCTGGCGGCCGCCGATACCGTAGCGCGCATCGTCGAAGAAGGCTTTGCCGAAGATGTCGTTCCGTTGCATGATGGCCGGCTGCAACTGCGCTATCTCGAGGCTTCGGCCATTCAAGGCTTCGTCGACAGGACGCTGCAGGAAATACGGAATGCCAAGCCGGAGGATTTCCTGATAGCGGCGGTGGTGCGGGACGGAGCATTGGATGTACCGACCGGAGATTACCGCGTCGTCGCAGGCGACTGGCTCTATGTACTGGGTACTCCTGACGGCCTTGACAGGCTGCTTGGGCCGGTCGCCGGCGTCAAGAAGGTGGCGCGGCGCGTGCTGGTCATCGGCGCCACCAAAATGAGCGAACGCCTGATACAACGCCTGCTCGAGGGTGAACGGGCCAGGGGACGTGGCGTCATTGGCATGCTCAAGGGAATGCTCAAGGGCAAGCGGCTGATTACCTTCATGGACGCGTCCCGCGACGAAGGCAAAAGATTCGCGCGCGCTTTCCAGGGTATTGACGTGTTTTTCGGAGACTCGTCAGAGGAGGGGCTGCTCGAGAAGGCCGGCATCGACAAGGCTGACCTGGTCGTCTGCGCCACCGAGTCGCAAACCTACAACATCCTGACAGCTCAGCTTGCCAAAACGCTGGGCGCGGGCAAGAGCGTCGCCATCACCCTGAACGATCGCTACCTTGCGCTCGGCGCGACCCTCGAAGTCGACGCCCTGGTCAGCGTCAAGAGCGTCGTTGCGGCCTCGGTTCTTGAGCTGGTCCGCAAGGCGCACATCCGTACCATCCATGGATTCTTCGAGGACGACGTGGAGATAGTCGAGCTTGTCATCGGTCCCAATTCTCCCGCTGCCGGCAAGCAGCTTCTCGAATTGACGCTGCCGAAAGGCACGCTCGTCGCTTTCGCCATCAAGGGCGAGCAGATGGTCGTACCCAAAGGGTCGACGGTCCTCGACCATGGCGATACGGTCGCGTTCATCGTCAGGAAAAACGCGATACCCGGCTTGGAACGAGCCTTTGGAGGCACTATTGGAGATTAGGCCACTCATCAGGGCGCTAGCGGTGCTTCTCGCCATCGTAGCGGGCTTCATGGCCGCCTGCCTGGTCGTCGGCCTGGCGCTCGGCGAGGGATCCGCAGCCGTCCGCTCGTTCGCGCCATCGGTAGCGCTGGGACTCTCATTGCTGGCATTCTCGTTTATTTATGGCAGGAAACGAGGAAAACCGATATTGTCCCCACGGACGGGCTATCTTTTCGTGACGCTCGGATGGGTCCTGTCCGCCGCCATCGGCGCCTTGCCTTTCGTCAACTCCGGCATCCTGCCGACGTTTGCGGACGCCTTCTTCGAAACGATGTCGGGCTTCACGACGACGGGCGCCACGGTTGTGACAGACATCGAGCTATTGCCGCATTCGATACTCTTGTGGCGCGCCACCACCCACTGGCTGGGCGGCATGGGCATCGTGGTGCTGACCGTCGCGATATTTCCGCTCCTTGGACTGGGAGGCCGGGCGTTGATGGAAGCCGAGGCGCCTGGTCCGCAGGTCGACAAGTTCACCCCCAGGCTGTCCGAGACGGCCAAGATATTGTGGCTCATCTATCTGGGACTCACGATCCTCCAGACGGCGCTTCTCATGCTCGGAGGCATGGACTGGCTCGATGCCCTGACGCATTCATTCGCGACCATGGCTACCGGTGGATTTTCCACCAGGAACCTGAGCGTCGGCGCGTACGGCTCGGGCTACATCGATACGGTGATCACGGTATTCATGTTCCTTGCGGGAATGAACTTTGCCGTCCACTGGCGGCTGCTTCGCGGCGACATACGTGTCTTTTCCTGCGACAGCGAATTCAAGACCTATCTGAGCATCATGGTGGTGGCGACTTCCGTCATAGCCTTTGATCTTTTCCGCCACGGCTCCTATGCCGATCCCGCGACTGCAGTCCGATTTGCAGCATTCCAGGCGACGTCGATATTGACGACCACTGGGTTCACGACCGCCGACTATCTCGCCTGGCCGCCGCTTTCCCAGAACGTGCTGTTCGCCCTGATGTTCATCGGGGGTTGCGCCGGGTCGACCGGCGGCGGCATAAAGGTCGGGCGCATCGTCACCATGTTCAAGATGGGTTTGTCGGAGATGCGCTACCTGCTGCAGCCCAGGGGCATGTTCGGCGTGTTCGTCGACGGACACTACCTCAAGAAGAACATCGTCTACGACATAGCCGCGATGGTATTCCTCTATATGGGCGCGATCATCATTTCGACGCTCGTGGTCGCAGCTGGCGGGTTCGACATCCTTACCAGCCTGACTTCGACGCTGGCGACGCTCGGCAACATAGGCCCCGGCTTCGCCCGCGTCGGCCCTGCGTTCAACTACGCGTTCTATCCATCCTGGATCAAGGCATGGCTGTCGTTCGTGATGCTGCTCGGGCGCCTCGAAGTGTATACCGTGCTGATGTTGTTTACCCGCAGCTTCTGGCGGCGCTGAAGAAAAGTACGCTGACGAAACACAATGAGCGATGCGGGGCTCGAACCCGCCACCTTCAGCTCCGGAGGCTGACGCTCTATCCATATGAGCTAATCGCTCGACATGCTTATTAGTATTCTGGAATGGGCACCATTGTCAACCTTCGGCCGCCTCCCGCGGCCGGCAGTCTTCCCACAGCCTCCCCCGTCGTGTAGCATCGATGACATGATGGAACCAGCCAAGCAAGCCAGGCCACTGCTGCTAGCCAGCGCTTCTCCCCGGCGAATTGAAATGCTCGAACGGCTCGGCTTCGAACTGACCATAGCGCCTGCGGACATTGACGAGAGCGTCTGCGACGACCTGCCGATTGGCGAGCGCGTCGTGAAGCTGGCCGAACTCAAGGCGCGCGCCGGGTCGGCCGCGGCAGGCTACCCCCCGATATGGGCGCTGGGCGCAGACACTCTGGTGTCACTTGACGGCATCGCCATGGGAAAGCCAGCCGGCGAGGTGGAGGCCAGGGAAATGCTGTCCGCGCTGTCCGGCCGGACACACCGGGTGACGACAGGCATTTGCGTCCTCGACAGGCGATCAGGGGAGGCGCATACGGCCGTTTCCGAATCGTCGGTCCACTTTTCCCCACTGGGTGAAGAAGAGCTTGATGGCTACCTGGCGACCGGAGAATGGCGCGGGGCAGCCGGCGCTTACCGCATCCAGGAACATGCCTCCTACTTCGTGGAATGGCTGGAAGGCTCGTTTTCAGGGGTCGTGGGCTTGCCACTGCACGAGTTTTATGCCATCCTGTCGGCGATTGGCTATCCATTCCCTTTCGGGTTGGCGGCCGTCTCGACTTCGCGATGAGTCATCGTGGCGCCGAATCTTCCATCGTTCATGTAGCCGTTGCGGTTGCGTGGGGCGATGAGAATCAGTGAAGGGGGCCCCCGATACGTTCGGAGGCCATTGGAGGAACACGTGGCTGTAGTCACCATGAAGAGCCTATTGGAGTCCGGAGTACATTTCGGACACCAGGTCAAGCGCTGGGATCCGCGAATGAAGAAATTCATTTTCGCCGAGCGCAACGGCATCCACATCATCGACCTGCAGAAGACGATCCAGGCGATCAAAGAGGCCTATGACGTCGTGCGCAAGACGGTCGCATCGGGCAAGCCGGTTCTTTTCGTCGGCACCAAGAAGCAGGCCCAGCAGGCCATCCAGAAGGAAGCGGAGCGCTGCGAACAGTACTTCGTCAACAACCGCTGGCTCGGCGGCATGCTCACGAATTTCTCGACCGTACGCAAGTCGATCGAGCGCCTGATCAAGCTCGAGAAGGAAGACTTCTCCAGCTTCACCAAGAAGGAACAGGCCCAGCTCAACAAGGAGAAGGCCAAGCTCGACAAGAACCTCTGCGGTATCAAGGGCATGACCAAGCTCCCCGGCGTCATTTTCGTCATCGATACCCGCAAGGAAGCAATAGCGGTCGCCGAAGCCCAGCGCCTCGGCATCCCGATAGTCGCCGTCGTCGACACGAACTGCAACCCCGAGGGCATAGACTATCCCATCCCCGGCAATGACGATGCCATCCGCTCGATATCGCTGTTTACGCAGATCATAGCCAACGCGGTGGTCGAGGCCGAAAGCGAGACCGGACTCAAGATCATCGAGACGCTCCAGGACGAGGAAACCGCAGCAAGCACCGAGGAAGCCAAGGCGGCCGAAGACGAGGAAGAGGTCGAGGTCGATCCCGCCACCTACGTCGCCGTGGCCGAAGTTGCCGCGGCCGAGGTCGCCGCCGCGACTCCCGTTGCCGGAGAAGCCGCGGTCGAGGAACCCATCGTCGAGGAAGACAAGTACTACGTAAAATAAGGAGCCCGTTGTGGAAGTCAAGGTTAGCGATATAAAGGCGCTGCGTGAAAAGACCGGCGCCGGAATGATGGATTGCAAGAAAGCCCTCGTCGAGACTGAATGCGACGTCGAGGCGGCGGAGGCAAAGCTCAAGGAATGGGGGCTTGCCGGCGTCAAGAAGCGCTTCGACAGGGCGACCAACGAGGGGCGCATCTTCATAGCTGAATCGTCCAAGGCCATCGCCCTCGTCGAAATCGATTGCGAGACGGATTTTGTCTGCCGTAATGACGATTTCATCAAGGGCGGCCAGAATATTGCCAAGATAGCTCTGGACAAGCATATTTCGAAACCAGTCGCGGAACTCGAGGATATCGTCCGGGACATGGCGAGTGTCATCAAGGAAAACATCACGCTGAAACGCGTGGCTTTGGTCGAGTCGTCCTCTGGCGAGTATGTGCACTCATATCTTCACGGTGAGGGCAGGCTCGGCGTCGTAGTCAAGGTGAGATCAGATGCGCCGGGCGCCTTTGACAACGCCGAAATCGCCGGCCTCGTCCATGACCTCGCTCTCCATATCGCCGCCTTCAAGCCGCTTTTCGTCGACCAGTCCTGCATCAGCGCCGACTGGGTCAAGGAACAGCAGGAGCTTTTCAAGCAGCAGGTCGACGAGGACGAGAAGGTACGGGGAAAACCCGCCAATGTAATCGAAGGAATACTCGCAGGAAAGCTCAAGAAGCGCATGACCGAGATCAGCCTGGCCGATCAAGGTTTCGTGAAGGACGAGAAGCAAAGCGTCAAGTCGGTAATCGACGCCGTATCGAAGGCTACTGGAATTCCTCTTAGCGTAGTCGATTTCGTTTACTCGAAAATCGGAGAAGACTGATCCCGGTGGATTCAGGTCCCGGATTTTAACCGGGACCTGAAATCGTCATGAGCCAAACCGGGCGAGTCCCGGGTTGTCGAAAGGGAGAGCAATGGACGACATCAAGCACACCTGCGAAGAACGCATGAAGAAGACCGTGGCTTCGCTCAGGGACGATTTCGCGGCGATCAGGACAGGCAGGGCGTCACCTTCGATACTCGACAAGCTGCGGGTCGATTACTACGGTCAGAAATCGCCTATATCGCAGGTTGCCACGGTATCCGTGCCGGAGGCTCGCCTCATCGTCATTCAGCCCTGGGACCGGGCCCTCATCGTTGAAATCGAGAAGGCCATCCAGAAATCAGAGCTCGGACTCAATCCGTCCAACGACGGCAAGGTTATACGCATCCAGATACCGCCGCTTACCGAGCAGAGGCGCAAAGAACTCGTCAAAGGTGCCAAGGCGACCGCCGAGAACTCGCGCGTCAGCGTCAGGAACATACGCCGTGACGGCCTCGAGGATATCAAGAAGTCAGACGAGCCCGAGGACACCGTCAAGAAGGCGGAAGAAGAGCTCCAGAAGCTGACGGATTCGTATGTCCTCCAGATCAACAAGATCCTCGAGGAAAAAGAGAAGGAAATTCTGGAAGTCTGAGAATGCGCACAGCAACCCCGCGAGATCCTCCGTCTCATGTAGCAATCTTCATGGACGGGAACGGGCGATGGGCCAAGGCCCGCGGCTTGCCGCGAACCGAAGGCCACCGCGAGGGCCTGAAGGTGGCAAAGCGCATAGTCCGGGCTGCCAAGTCGATGGGCGTCCGCAACCTGACCCTATACACCTTCAGTACTGAAAACTGGAAACGGGCCCAAGAGGAAGTAAAATTCCTCATGGGCCTCGTCAGCACCTACCTCTGCGCCGAATTCGAGTTCTACAAGGAAAACGGCGTCAGGGTGGTTCATTCGGGCGATATCGCCGGCCTTCCCCGCGACGTGCAGGACGCCATAGCGCGCGTGTGCGCAGATACCGCGGGTTTCGAGGGAATTCGTGTCAATCTTGCCATCAACTACGGAGGGCGCGACGAGATACTACGCGCCATTTCCAGGATACCGTCCGGGTCGGGTCCATGTTCCGAGCATGATTTCAGGTCGTTTCTTGACGTACCCGACATGCCCGATCCTGACCTCATCATACGCGCAGGCGGGGAGTTGCGCCTCTCGAATTTCCTTACCTGGCAGTCGGCGTATTCCGAGCTCTATTTCTCGGACGTGCTGTGGCCGGACTGGACGGAGACGCAACTGGCCGAAGCACTGAATGAATACGCGCGCCGCGACAGAAGATTCGGCGACGCCCGATGAATAATTTCGTAACCCGGGTCATATTCGTCGGCATCGCCCTACCCGTCCTTTTCGCCATCGCCGTTTTCATGCCGCATTTCAACAACGCGTCGCTATCGCTCCTGACGCTGGTCTTCACCGTCGGTTCTGCTCTTGAACTCCGCAGGATAGTCGAACCTGCCGGAGGGATATCCAGGGACGCGGTCGCCGTAGCGTTCGCGACCTTGCCTTCGATAGCGGTATACTTTTCCAGGTTGACGATGCGGGGAGCCGGGTTGGCCGCATCCTGGCTGTCTCCCGTGGCCATCGCCTGCTTGCTTCTGTTCATGGCCTCGGCTTTACCTGTTGCCTTTCCCAAGAAGCCCGACGCCGTCAAATCCTCGATAGCCGTAATAGGTGCCAACGCACTGTACTTGTTCTACCCGGGAGCGCTGAGCACGGCTATAATCGTGATACTCGGAGCGCGGAACGGCGCAGGTCAGATGCTCATATGGTTCGCGCTCATCGTGTTCGGAAACGACAGCCTTGCATGGCTCGCTGGGGTCACCCTGGGAAAACGCCGGGGAATTTTTGCCGTATCGCCCAACAAGAGCCTTGAAGGACTGGTCGCCGGCATGTCAGGCAGTATCTTTTTCTCGTTCGCCGGCGCATTCCTGTTTCCGTCGACTGTACCGCGCAATTGGATCGCGCTTGGCATCATCGGCCTGGCGTGCGGTTCCGCCGTCGTGACTGGAGACCTTTTCGAATCTGCCATCAAGCGTGCCGGCAGCGTCAAGGATTCAGGTTCCATAATCCCAGGACGCGGCGGCATGCTCGATTCCTATGACAGCCTCCTCTTCGCCGCGCCGGTATTCGCTGGCATCCTCGGCATCATGGGAATGCTCACCTGAGTACGTACTTTCTGACAGGACGGGACCCTTCGTGAAAAAGATAATCGTCATTGGCGCCACGGGATCCGTCGGGCGTCAGACCCTGGAGGTCGTTGAACGACATCCAGATGAATTCCGCATTGTAGGGATGTCCGCCCATAGGGACGAGGCGGGGCTGCAGGCGGCCGCCGCGCGCCACCCTGGCGCCATCCTCTGCCTCAGCGGAGCCGCCGCTTCCTCCGGAACGATACGCCATGCCGGGGCTGCCGGCCTCGATCGCCTGATCGTCGACACCGACGCCGATATCGTACTCAACGCCGCCGCCGGGTCTGACGGGCTCCGGCCTTCGTTCGCGGCGCTTTCTTCTGGCAAGGACCTGGCGCTCGCCAACAAGGAAACGATTGTGATGGCTGGCAGGCTGGCCATGGAAACCGCCGCCCGGCTCGGCAGGAAGATACTACCTGTCGATTCCGAACATTCAGCCATATTCAACATGATCGAGCGTTTCGGCCGTGCCTCGGTGCGAGGCGTCATCATCACCGCTTCCGGGGGAGCCTTCCGCGACCTTCCCGTGGAACGGCTTGCTTCGGTGAGGCCGGTCGATGCACTGGTCCACCCTACCTGGAATATGGGAGCCAAGATAACCGTCGATTCAGCGTCCATGGCCAACAAGGGACTCGAAGTGATTGAATCCGCCAGGCTATTCTCGCTTGAACCCGAGGAGATCGAGGTTGTCGTCCATCCCGAAAGCAGGATACATTCATTCATACGGACCAGGGACGGGTCGCTGTATGCCCAGATGTCGCGCCCTGACATGCGCCTGCCCATAATGAATTCCCTGTCGTGGCCGAGGGTCCTTGACGACGACGTCGCCGACATGCATCCAGGGGACGTGATGATGCACTTCTTCCGTGCCGATCCGGTCCGTTATCCACTGCTTGGCCTTGCCTATCAAGCTTTGCGTGATGGCGAGGGGGCCACCGACGCGTACAACGCCGCCAACGAGGTTGCGGTCGAAGCTTTCATGGATGGGCGCATCGCGTTCACCGACATATACCGCGTTGTCGCAGGCGCGCTTGAACGCGAATATCCCGGCAGGCTCGAGGACCTTGAAATAGTCGCCGAGGTTGACGCGAAAGCGCGTTCCGAGGCGGCGCTGGTACTTAAGGAGCTCCAATGACCTTGCTCACCATAGCACTCGGAATCGTTGGCCTCGGCGTCGTGGTTCTGTTCCACGAGTTCGGGCATTTCATGATGGCTCGTCTTGTCGGCGTCCAGGTCGAGGAATTCTCGCTTGGCTGGGGACCGCGGCTGTTGTCCAGGAAATTCGGGAATACGGCGTATACGATATCGGCATTCCCGATCGGCGGCTATTGCCGCATGAAGGGCGAAGATTCGTATCGGAAAGCCATCGAAAACGGGCTGGACGAGTTTCCCCGCGAGCCCGGGAGTTTTTTTGGCGCTTCTCCTGCAAAGCGGATACTGATATCTGCCGGCGGTCCCATGATGCCGAGGATGCCAGCGAATACCGGCGCGGCGAAGAGGAGGCTGTCATAGG
>PGXR01000118.1 GCA_002839245.1 Spirochaetae bacterium HGW-Spirochaetae-7
GCCCGCCTCTTCGCGCTTGAGTCCCGAAGCGAGACCGGCGCTTATCGTGATGCCCGACCGGCTGATGCCCGGGAATACGCCTATGCCCTGTGCCAGGCCTATGACGATTCCGCGTTTCCAGCCCATACCGCGGTAGCCCGTCCCCCCGCCCAGGCGTGACGAAGCGACGAGTATCGCGGCCGTCACGAGCAGCAGACCCGCGACGAGCTTCGGGCTGCTGCCCAGGTCTACCTTGTCGACGAGCAAGCCCACGACGGCGGTAAGAAAGGTCGCGACCAAGGCGGGCGGCACTATGGCGAGGTTTTCGGCGTCGGCCTCGCCGCTCTTGTGCGCTATCCACCTGGCCATGGAAACCAGTATGCCGGCGACCCGCTTCCGGAACACGACCAGTATCGAAGCCAGCGTCGCCAGGTGGAGGACGACGTCGAACAGGACCGGAACGTCGGACAGGCCCATCAGGTCCTTGAATACCAGGAGATGGCCGCTCGACGATACGGGCAGGAATTCAGCCACTCCCTGGAAAAGCCCCAGAACGCACGCTTGGACGAAAGTCATCGGCATCCTCCGTCCGCGGACTATAGCACGCGATACCGCCGCTTCGCTACTTGAAAATCTCCATTCGTATAGGTACTTTGTTAAGGACGAATCGGCGTAATCTATACGGACATTCAGGCAGGGCCACAGGCCCGGTGCTGCCAGGCGTTCTTCGTTCCGTTCGGCCCCGCCCGTCGACATATCAATTTCCCAAAGGAAGGCTATCGTGACTATTCAGAAGGACCGCGTCGTTTCCATCGATTATCAGCTCAAGGATGCCCAGGGACAGGAAATCGACCGCTCGGAAGGCGAACCGCTTGTGTACCTGCACGGCAACGACAACATCATACCCGGCCTCGAACGCCATCTCGAAGGCAAAAAAGCCGGGGATTCGGTTACCTGCGTCATCGAGCCGGCCGACGCCTATGGCGAGCGCGACGACGAACTCGTCTTCGCGGTAGCCAAGACCGACTTCGCCGAACCCGACAAGGTAGAGATCGGCATGCAGTTCCAGTCCCAGGAAGACGGCGGCGGCATGCGCGTGGTCACCGTAGTCGGCGTCGAAGGCGAGCAGGTCAAGATCGACGCCAACCATCCGCTGGCCGGCAAGGCCCTCCATTTCGCCGTCACCGTCAAGGACGTCCGCGAGGCGAGCCCCGAGGAGCTGGAGCACGGCCACGTACACGGCGGCGAAGACGAGGAATGCGGCTGCGGTTGCGGTGAAGGCGAGTGCGGCGATGGGGACTGTGAAGACGAGGGTGGCTGCGGCTGCGGCGGCTGCCACTGATCGATACCGAAGGCGCGGCCAAGCAGGCCAGGTCCGGAAGGCCGCGCATCAAGATCCGTCCGCTCGACGTCCTCATCATCGCCCTTTCCGCCGTAGCCTTGCTGTACCTGTCGGTCATGGTCTATGGCGGTCCGCCGTCATCGTCCCTGGTCGTATCGACCGACCGGGGGGAATGGATCTATCCGCTTTCTACCGACAGGACGATCGAGGCCGAGGGCGTCCTCGGCGTCTCGGTGATCCACATCGAGGGCGGATTCGCCCATTTCGTCGAGTCCCCCTGCGCCAACAAGCTCTGCATAGCCGCGCCGCGCATCGGGAGCACCGGGCAGTGGTCGGCATGCCTGCCCAACGGCGTATTCATCCGCATCGAAGGCTCGGAGGCGACCGATGAAATCGACGCGTTCGTCCGCTAGGCGCATCCCTTCATACCCGGACGGAGGGCGCAGGCTCGCCGCCTTCCTGGCTGCGCTGGCATTCTTCCTGTCCACGGTCGAATACATGCTCCCGAGGCCGGTGCCGTTCATGCGGCTCGGGCTCGCCAACCTTCCGATACTCATCGCCGTCGACCTCCTTCCCTTCGGCGCCTACATGGCGCTCGCGGTGGTCAAGGTCGTGGGCATGAGCGTGCTCACCGGCTCGCTATTCTCCTACGTGGCCCTGTTCTCGCTCGCGGGTACGCTCGCGAGCGCCCTGGTCATGCGCGGGCTCAGGGCTGTCGCCGGTCCTCGGGCTTTGTCCTACATAGGGCTATGCGTCGCGGGGGCGATAGCCTCCAACATGGTGCAGGTGGTGCTCGCCAGGTTCTTCGTGTTCGGCCCGAGCGCCAGGTTCATGGCCCCGGCATTCCTCGCTCTCGGACTGGTCTCAGGCCTGGCCCTCGGGACGTTCGCCGAAGCCTTCGCGTCCAGCTCCACCTGGCTCTCGCGCATCAGGGGGTCCGACCATGACCAGGCCTGAGCGCAGGGAGCGCTGGGAGGCTACTTTCGATTCGTCCAGGCTGGCGCTGGCAGGGGTTGCCCTGTCGACAATCCTGCTTTTCCAGCCTTCCCTGGCGGGCCGCGTCGCCATGCTGGCAGTGGCGGCCGCCGTGGCGTGGCTCTCCGGCCGAAGGCTGTCGCCGGTCACCGCGATCATCGTCATCGCGAGCATCGTCTGCGCCAACCTCCTCGTCCCCCTGGGCCGCAAACTGGTTTCGTGGGGCCCGCTGTTGATAACCGAAACGGCGCTCTTCGAGGGCCTGCGCAAGGCAGTCACCTTCGAGGCGCTCATGTTCATCTCGAAAGCCTGCCTCGGTCCCAATCTGCGACTGCCAGGACGCTTTGGGACGTTTTTCGCGGAGGCGCTCCGCGGGTATGACAGAATTCTGGAGCACAAGGGTTCCGTCCGCCTCGCGACCTTCATGAAAGACATCGACGAGATACTCGATTCGGTCTATCATGGTCAGTATGCCAGCCGCGGAAATCGCGGGGAAACCGGCGGCGTGCCGTGGTCAGCCGTCCGGAAAAGCGACGGCCTCCTGGCGGCAGCGATAATGTCCGCCTTGATACCGATAATCATACACTGACAAGGACAACCGAATGGCCATTTCACTGCGCAACAAGCTCCTGATCGTCTCGGGCGCCCCCCTCCTTCTCGCCTTGACCCTGGGAACCGTGCTCTTGCTGCAATCCGACCAGGACAGGAACAGGGTACGCGTCGCCGCCAGCGGTCTCCAGGCCATGAAGCAGATGAGCCGGCTCATCACCGAAGTGCAGAAGGAACGCGGCATCGCGTACCTCTACCTGTCGGGAGCCGCCGCGGCCGACGGCATCATGTCGACGAGGAACGAAACCAGTGACGCATGGGATTCAGCCAGGCCCGTGCTGTCCAGCCCCGACCTGAACAAGTCGGTGATGCCCGCCATCGCGAGCGCCATCGCAAACCTGCCGATGCTGCGCAAGCAGATAGACGAGAGGTCGGTGATGAACCGGGCCGCGTACACCATGTACAACGAGATCACCGACACGCTCATCGAGCAGATGGTCGAGCTTTCCAGGACGGAGGCGGCCGAGGCTACCCGCCAGCTCCAGACGATCGTGCTGCTGGAGAAAGCCAAGGAAAACGCCGGACGGGTACAATGCCTCGCAAGCTCCATCTATTCCCTGGACCTTCCCATCCTGCACCAGGCCATCCTGGAGCTCGTCGACGCGAATGCCGGCATCGCCGTCAACCTCGCCAACGGATCCGAGGGACTTGAGGCGGAAGCAAGCATCGCCCTGTCGGAACTCGGGATAAGCAGCGAGTGGTACACGCTGCAGAATGCCGTCATCGAGATACTCGGCAAGGCGACCGTCGGAAACTATGGGAAGAATGGCCTGGAATTCTACAAGGCAACCGCCAGCGTATCCGGCCTGGTCCAGAAAATAATAGACAGCGTCACCACCGGCGCCGAGTCGTGGTTCGAGTCGAGGGCCGCAGCGCTGGGACGGACCATGGTGCTCATAGGTGCGCTGGTAGGCATTTCCGTCTTCTTCGTCATGGTCCTGACGTTGCTGCTCCTCGCCAACATATTCAAGCGCCTCCGCGTGGTTTCCGCGGGCATGGAGAGCGTATCATCCGGAGACGCCGACCTGACGAGGGTGCTCGAATCGGCCATCAAGGACGAGCTCGGCGAACTGGCCGGCTTCTTCAACGTCTTCGTCGGAATGCTCCGCGGCTTGCTCGTGCGGGTCAAGGCGGAGGTCGGTTCGCTCAAGGAAGGCATGATCCGCCTGTCATCCAATACCGAGGAGACTGCCGGCGCCGTCCGCCAGATCACGGCCAACATCGAAAGCCTCAAGCTCCAGGCCATCAGCCAGAGCAGCTCGGTCACCCAATCCAGCGCATCGACCGAGCAGATAGCCAGGAACATCATCAAGCTGTACAAGCTCATCGAGAAACAGTCGGACGGCGTTACCACCTCGTCGAGCTCGATAGAGGAGATGGTCGCCAACATCCAGTCGGTGACGGCGAACATCGAACGTATGGGCGGCTACTACGAGAAGCTCCTCGGGAAGTCAGAAGCCGGCCGGGGGGCCATAGAGACGGTCGTGACGCAGGTCAGGGAGATAGACGCGCAATCGGAAAACCTGCAGGAAGCCAACAGCCTTATAGCCGGCATCGCCGCGCAGACCAACCTTCTGGCGATGAACGCGGCCATCGAGGCCGCCCATGCCGGCGAGGCGGGCATGGGCTTCGCGGTGGTCGCCGACGAGATACGCAAGCTCGCGGAGAACGCCGCCGGCCAGTCCAAGACGATTTCCCGAAGCATCAAAGGCATCAGGGACGTCATCGACGCGGTCGTGACCAGTTCAGGGCTCAGCGCAAAAACGTTCGACGAGATCCTGGAACAGATACGCATCCTCTCGAGGCTCGAGGAAGAGATCAAGTACGCGATGCAGGAACAAAGCACCGGCTCCGCGCAGATCCTGGATTCGCTTGCCAACATCAACGAGGTGACGGCCGAGGTCAGGCAGTCGGCGGAGGAAATGCAGAACGATTCCAACGAGGTACTGCTCGAAATGCGCCGCCTGTTGCAACTGGCGAGCGAGCTGGAGAATGGCATGACCGAGATGGCCGCCGGAGCCGACGAGATCCAGCGGGCGGCCCACGACACGAACGAGCTGACCGTCGCCGCCTCCCGCAGCGTCAACTCCGTCGCCGCCGAGACCGACCAGTTCAAGACCTGAGGCGGTCGGCTCGCCAGCCGCGATCAAGCACGGCCACGACCGGGACGGCTCAGGTTTCCGGGGCGTCCTTGGCCTTGGGCCGGCCGAAGCGGGCGCGCAGGGCGCTGATGAAACCCGAGCCGCGGGGCTTGTCGCCGGCTGATCCGTCGCCTGGCTTTCGGGCGGGCTTCTTCCCCTGGATGATCGACGCGATCCTGTCGATGGCGCCCTTCTTCGACATGTCTATCAGGAAGTGGGTAATCTCCCCCTGTACCGAAAATACCGGGATGAACGTCATGTGCCCTTCGCGCTCGACCGGGGCGTGCGCACGGTCGGCCTCACCGAGTATGGCCCGGAGATCGACATCGTGGATGAACTCGCCGATTTTCGACTCGCCTGCCTTCATCTCCGCGAACGCCTCGTTCCCGGTGACGCCCTTGGAGGCCGCTACTATGTTGCCGTCGAGGCCGATGACCAGCAGCGGCCTCTCGACCAAGTCCATGACGGCGCGAAGCAGTCCCGTCAGGGAGGCTATCCTGACGCTCTTCCTCTCCGAGGCGTCGCTCAGCTCATGGAGTATCGACCTGAGCTGGACGCCCAGGAAACCGAAGCTCTCCAGGCGGCTGTCCGCTATCGTACCTCCGTGTCGAACCAGGTCGGTCAGGGTCTCCAGCTCCTTTCCCTTCCGGCGGGAGCCGACGACGAGCAGGAACAGTCCGAAAGCCTCCAGCCCGGCAAGGATGAGTCCGAAGAACAGCACGCTCTCAGCGCCTCCCTTGAGCCCCGCATCCATGCCGACGAGATAGGCCCAGACGGACGCCCCGACGCCGCCGACCAGGGCCAGGCCCAGGACCGCGACGACGTAGACAAGACGCATCAGTACCATATTCCCCTCCTCACAGGTTCTGGAAACCGTCGAGATCGACGTTCCGTCCAAGCAAAAAAAGCCGGTCCCCGTCCTGCAGCTCGACCGTCGGCTCGGGGAACAGCAGGGTTTCCCTGCGCAGGCTGTTGCCGGAATCGTCGAGATCGATGACTATCCGCAGGACCGCCACGACACGCAGCCGCATCTTCGCCTCCAGATCGACTTCGGCCAGGGACTTGCCTATGAAATACTTCGGAGCCAGCTGCTCTGTCAACGAAACATCGGCGCTCATGGGCACGGAATCGAGGACGTCGGGAGCGACGAGCCGCCGCGCTATGCGCGTACCCGTCTCCTCCTCGATATTGATGACCTCGTTGGCGCCTACCCGCCTCAGGACCGTCGCGTGCAGGGACGAGATGGCCCGGGCCACGATATACGGTATGCCTCTCTGCTTCAGCAGCATGGTCGTAAGGATGCTCGCCTCCAGGTTGTCGCCTATCGCCACGATGGCGACGTCGATGTTCTCGAGTGGAGCCTTGAGCAGCGAATCTTCGTTCGTCGTATCGACGAGTACCGCGGCCGAGACCCTTCCCTTCATCGCCTCGACGACCGACGAATCCCTGTCCATCGCCACGACGTTGGTGCCCTTCTCCGTCAGGACGTCGCATATGCTCGCCCCGAAGGTACCAAGCCCGATCACCGCGAAATTGCGTTTCTGCGCCATGCCAACTCCTTTTCAACTACCCTGTCGCCGGTTCAAGCGAGCCATCAGCCTATGGCCAGGTCCCCTTGCGGATACTCGACCTGTCCCTGCGGCTCCTTGCTGCTCGCGGCGGTGAGTATCGTCAAGGGCCCGAGCCTCCCCAGGAACATGAGGAGTATCACCGTAGACTTGCCGACAGCCGACAGGTCGGGCGTCACGCCGGTCGACAGGCCGACCGTACCGAAGGCGGAGACGCTCTCGAACAACAAATTAATGAACGGCGCATCCTCGGTCAGGCTGAGGATGAAGACGCCGGCCAGGACGGCGCACAATCCGAAAATGAGGATCAGGAAGGCCCGGCCGACCTTCTCGTTCGCCACCGCCGAATTGCCGATCCGCGCGCTTTTCTCCTGGCGGAGGAAGGACCGGAGGAAAGCTGCCATCGCCGCAAGGGTATTGATCTTTATGCCGCCCGCAGTGCTCCCGGAGGCGCCGCCTACGAACATGAACAGGATCATGAAGATGAGCGTCCCGTCCCGGAGCGTGCCGAAGGGAACCGAGTTGAATCCCGCCGTCCTGAGCGTCACCGACTGGAAAAGCGCGCCAAGGTACTGCTCGCCGAGGCCGTAGCCGGCCATGACGCCCTCGTGCTCGAGGAGATAGAATCCTATGAATCCCGACAGCAGCAGCAGCGCCGTGAGCGACAGGACGACGCGGGAATTCTGGCTCACGACTAGCATCTTCGTCGATCCGCGTCCGGTCATCCGGCCGAGCGTCGATCGCAGCCAAGAGCGTAGATCCTTGATGACGCCGAAGCTGATGCCGCCCGCCACTATCAGCACGGCGATGGCCAGTGTGACGACAGGGTCGCCCCTGAACGATTCGAGGCTGTCGGAAAAGAGGGCGAATCCGGCATTGCAGAACGCGGATATTGCATGGAACGCGGCGTAGAAAGCCGCGTCGCCGACGGGGTACCGGAGCGTGATGAACCGGATGAACAGCACCAGCGCGCCGGCGGATTCGATGCCGAGGGTAGACAGCACGATGGCACGGAGGCTGCCGGAGAGCCCGCTCATGTCGTCCTCGCTCAGCATGTACGACACGGTGAGCCTGTCCTTGAGCGACAGCCGCCTGCGCAGGGCGACCATCACGAAGAACGAGAAGAGCATGATGCCCAATCCGCCTATCTGGATCAATATGAGCACTACTGCCTGGCCGCCCCTCGAGAGCGCGGTCGCCGTATCGACGACGACCAGGCCGGTGACGCAGACGGCCGACGTGGAGGTAAACAGCGCGTCGAGGAAATCGAGTCCCTTCCCGTCGGTCGTCGCCATGCCGAGCATCAAGCCGATGGAGCCGGCGAGTATGACGAGCGCGAACGAGACGATGACGGTCTGGGCCGGCTTGGCCGCCATGCGCTCGAAGAACTTGAACAGCTTCCTCATCCTGCTCGACACCTTGAGCACGATGAATACGTTCCGCAGCGTCATGGCCAAGGATCCGAGTCCGGCGCTATCCACCTTGAAGAATGCAAGATATTTCGAGTACAGGAACAGCGACATGAAGGCGAGCAGGAAGAGCAGCGACGCCCAGTGGCCGCGAATGTAGTTCCACCGGTAGACGGCGTTCCTGATCTCTTCAATCGCAGCCCAGACGATCAGGAACATGATGCCGAAATCGAGTACGTGGACGAGGACGGCGACAAGCGGCCGGGGATCGGATTGCTCGACGAAAAGCGCAAGCACGCCCAGGATCAATGCCGCGATATCCAATCGTTCCCACTTCGTCATGCCGCGACTATATATCCGGCTTCAAGTAGGCACAAGGACCGCCGGAACGAACGCCGTCGGCGCTGCAACCGGCCAGTTTGGGACCTGAAAAGCTCCATGCTCCCGGTTGACCTGCGAGTGAAGCGAGTCAGGTCAACCGGGACCTGCGATCGCGGCGCCTGGCGTCCGTGATCGCGCTATTTTACGACGAAGTTAACCAGTTTCCCCGGCACCACTATCACCTTGACCAGCTCCATTCCGGCGAGGCGGTCGGCGACCCTGGGGAGAGCCCGCGCCTGGGCCTCGAGCTTGTCCTTCGCTGCGCCCTTGGCGGCCTTGAAGTCTCCGCGGAGCTTGCCGTTGACCTGCACGATGATCGTGTCCTCGTCGTCCTCGCACAGCGCCGGATCGAAGACCGGCCAGGCCGCCTTCGACACGCTGGCGGTATTCCCCATCTTCGCCCACAGTTCCTCGGCCAGATGGGGGGCGTAGGGCGACACGAGGAGGACGAGAGTCCTCCACAGGCTCGCCGGCATGGCCTCTAGCCGCGCCGCCTCGGTCGACAGCACCATCATCGAGGATATGGCCGTATTGAAGTTCAGCGTGTCGGTGTCGCCCGAGACCTTCTTGATGGTGCGATGCAGGAGCTTGAGGAGTTCCCCGGTCGGCTCGTCGCCAGTCAGGGGCTTGTCGGACATGGCGTACAGGCGCTCGAGGAAGCGGCTGACGCCGATGAGGCCCGAGGTCGCCCAGGGCTTGGAGACCTCGAGCGGGCCCATGAACATCTCGTAGAGCCTCAGGGCGTCAGCGCCGAATTCCTTGACGATGTCGTCTGGGTTGATCACGTTGCCGCGGCTCTTGGACATCTTCTGGTTGTCCTCGCCCAGTATCATGCCCTGGTTGACGAGGCGCTGGAACGGCTCTTTGGAGTTGACCAGCCCTAAGTCGAAGAGGACCTTGTGCCAGAACCTGGCGTACAACAGGTGCAATACCGCGTGCTCGACGCCGCCGACGTAGAGGTCGACGGGCATCCAGTAGTCGATCTTGTCCCTGCCGACGAAGGCTTTCCGGTTGGCAGGGTCCAGGTAGCGCAAGTAGTACCAGCACGAACCGGCCCACTGGGGCATCGTGTTCGTCTCCCGCCTGGCCGGACCGCCGCAGACTGGGCAGCTAGTCTTCACCCATTCGGTTATCTTCGCCAGTGGGCTTTCGCCGGTGCCCGACGGCTCGTAGCTGGAGACCTCGGGCAG
>PGXR01000119.1 GCA_002839245.1 Spirochaetae bacterium HGW-Spirochaetae-7
CGACCGCCTCTGCGAAGTTGAAGTCCCAGCCGAGCCGGGCGAAAACCCGGTCGCGCCAGCCGAGCCTGAGACCGCTCGAGAATACCGCGTTCTGGAAGCTCGGGAACCACATGTCGGCGTTGGCCGACAGTGTGACGCCGGCGGCCTGCGCCTTTACCAGGTCGGCGGCGATGCCCACCTGCGGCGTGTATGGCGAATCGTACGCTGACGCGACGCCTCCCGAAATGCCGACGGCACCGGGAGCGGAGAATGCCTTGCCCAGGTTGCGCAGCGAGACGCCCCAGGCCAGGGACTTGAGGAATCCGACATCGCCGGCCTTGCCTATGACGCCGATATCGGCGCCAAGGCCCCAGCCGAAGCCTCCGTTGTCGCCTATCTGGGTATCAACGGCGGCCCCCACGAGCAGGTTGGGGTAAAGGTCCTTGGCCATGCCGATCCGTCCGGTCACGATAGTCCCGATCGGCATCGAGGCGAACGGCGACGACACCAGCCCGAGCCAGGCGGTCCAGACGCCGTATGGCTTGGGAATGGCGAGGCCGATATTGAGGGCGTTGCCCCAGCCATCCTCGGTACCCAGGCCGATGATCGCCGTATAGCTCAGATCGAGGGTCGTCCTCTGCAGGAGCGCCGACGCGGCCGGGTTGACCAGGTCGGCGACCGGCGATTCTGTTGATGCGGCGGAAAGGGTCCCCGACAGGAAAGTCGGAGACGCCAGCACGGCCGATGTCTCGGCGCCGGCAGGGGGATCGTACGCCCATATCGGCGTCAAGGCCATCGAGACGACGATCGCCAGAGCAAGAAACATTCTTCGTGCCTGCATTTATTTCGCTCCTTGAAGTTCCATTCGCGTATTACCCAATATAATACAACGAATCCGCTGGCGGTTACAGCCGCCAGCCGCCTGAATTGAGCTTATTTCCCCTGTTTCATTGGTACATGATGAGGAAGGGTACGGGATCGAGGGCGAGAACTTCATCCGGCCTCATCAGCGGTTTGTCCCAGCCCGCTCCCTTGACCTTGGACTCGAGGAACAGCTTGAAGCCCTTGACCGGCATGTTCATCGCCCGGGCATTGTATGCATAGGTATATTTCTTGAGCGACGGCGAGCCGAAGCCGTCGGCGGTATGGACCAGGACGACCCGCTCGAAGCCCGAACGTACGCTCGCCTGGTCACGAATCATGGTCGAACGGAACTGGTGCACCACCAGCATCCTGGTGCCGGGAAGATCGCTTTCGCGGAGGTATTCGTCGACGATGCGCTGCGCCTCGTTGAGTTCGGCGCCGGAAATGTAACCTATCTCCTCCATCGGTTTCAGCGTCCGCCATTCCGGATCTATCGCCAGGTGGACGTTCGGGTAGCGGAGGAAGGGGAGCATCGACTTGACCGATTCTTCGACGCCGTATTTTCCCAGCTGATGATCCAGGAAAACCATCCAGCCGCGTTCCGCGGCGAACTCTATGTATGATTCCACTATGGAGCGGGAAAGTATCCCTATCTCGCCCCCGGGCCAGCACGTCCCGTAGATGATGTAGAACGCGGGCACGATCCCGATCGGGCCGTTGGCTTCGTCATAGAGCCTTGCGTAACCTTCGAGCAGCGGCGAGAGCTGTTCCTTGCTGTACTCCCCGAGTATCCCCATAGAAGCGGCGCCGGGCTTGCCATAGAACGCGACTATCTGCTGGCCTTCCAGCAGCGGCCGCTGCCCGGCCACGCCGACCGCTTCGGACTCGCCATCGTCTGTTCCGATGGCGCCGGCCGGAGGCAACAACCTTCGCACTGACGGGTCCCTCCGCCGCAATCCCGCCACGGCGCCCGCCGGGGCAAGCACCGCCTCGTGCTGCGCCGCGACATACTGGTTATTGTCCGCGGCCGTCATTTCAGGCAGGGCGTCATTCTGCCAGGATGAGCCAATCCCGACGAGCGCGGTGCAGGCAAAGATGGATATCGAGACCATGGCTGATCTGAGTTTGGGAAACGAAAGCATTGGACATCCTTGCTATTCAATATCCATTCGTATATCGGCGTCCCGCATCACTTCCTGAACTTCCGCGACTGACCTGCCGAACTAGCCCGGACTAGTCTAAAAAGCCCGACGAGCCGATACTGTAGCTGATGGATACGAAGAACAAGCATTGCCTGAGGCATTTGGCAGCGGCAGCCATTTTTATCGCGATCCTTTCGTCATCTCCGGCGGACGCCCAGCCGGCATGGCCTCCGCTTGGCGGCGACATGCCCCTGGCCAGCATGTCCGAGAGCCACGATATCAGGAAACGGTTGTGGGATACCCTCGTCATGGCTCCGCGCGAAACGGTGATGGCAAAAGCATCATCGACGGAGCGCAACGCCTGGGGTCCATGGTCGGTATCGGTCGACAGGAGCAAGGGGAGCTTCTACATCATCATCGCCCCGGAACGAAACGGAAAGGCCCCGATATACACGCAAGGTTCATGGATCATCAAACGCTCCGATACCGACGGCTCGTTCAGGCAGGCCAAGGTGTTCCTCCGGAGCGACCCCGGCACCTTCGCCCGCATCTACCCCGCAGGATCGCGTTCCCGCATCGACATCGTCGCCTATGGCGGCGTTCTCTACCGCGAGGTCGCCATCCCGCTGCCCTTCGAAGAGCTCCTGCGCTCGCCTTTCTCCAGGATCAGGCAGCTGACCGACGACGTCATCGACTGGGACCTGTTCACTCCCGATCCGGCGCTGTACCGCGACATGCTGAGCCTCGCGGGGTCGGTACGCGACCACCTGCCAAGCCTGGCGTATGCCGACGACGGTGCGATCGACGCCGACGGACGGAGCGTCCTCATCTCGACCCTTGCGGGCCAATCGACCCCGGCAGGACTCAACTGCTCGGGCTTCGTCAAATGGCTCGTCGACGGCATGCTCCATCCCATTACCGGCACCTACCTCTCGGTCGCATCGCTGCGGAGCCGGATGGCGGGATGGAGGGGCAGCTCGTTCACGGAGAAGTTCGAGGAGGACCAGGATCCGTTCTTCGGCCTGGACTGGTCCAGGGCCCTGGCAAAAGCCGCCTGGTCGACATTCTACCCATCGCTCCCCGACGACTCGCCACTGTCGAACGACGTCGACGACGCGCCTTTTGCATTGCGGGTCAAGGACGCGGATCCGGTCAACGGCGGCTCGGCATACGAAGCCTTCACCGATAATTTCAAGGACGCCGGCATCGATGTCCGAGGCCTCAAGGCCATCCTCTTCGTGCTTGCGGCGCGGGAGCCGGGCAGGTTCTACCTGGCTCAGTTCAACTCGCGCGACCCGAAGCCGCCCAGCCTCAGGCGCTATTTCCACATAGCGGCCCTTTTCCCGTACTTCGACGACGACGGCGTCTTCAGGGTGGCAGTATTCGAAAGCGCCGCCGAGACGTCGCTCGACAGGGTGCTGGCCGACCGCGACTACGAATTCGTCAAGCTCGTACGCATGCCCGCGGCGGCGCGATTCGAGCCTCAAGCGTTGACGCCGACGCCATGAGGCTTCGCTTCCTCGGCACGGGGACGAGCCACGGCGTGCCGGTGGTAGGCTGCTCCTGCGCCGTCTGTACCTCGACGGATCCGCGCGATTCCAGGTACCGCTGCTCGGCCATCGTGGAAGGCGACGGTGGCGAAGTGGTGCTTATAGACGCCGGCCCCGAGTTCAGGGTCCAGGCCCTGCGCGCGCGGCTTTCCAGGCTGGACGCCATCCTCGTAACCCATGCCCATGCCGACCATATCCACGGCCTCGACGACGTACGGCCGCTGACACGCGGCAAACCGTTGCCCGTCTATGCTTCGGCACCGGACATACGGGAGATCAGGGCGCGTTTCGCCTACGCGTTCATGGATAGCCAGGCAGGCGGCGGCAAGCCTCGCCTCGAGCTTACCGAGATCGCGCCGGACGGCGTGACGATCGGGAGCATCAAGGCGATCGCCGTACCCCTTCTCCATGGCACCAGGCGGGTATTCGGCTATCGCATCGGCGGCCTTGCCTACCTGACGGACTGCTCGGCCATTCCCGAGTCTTCGATGGAGCTGCTCGGGGACCTAGACCTGCTCGTCATAGATGCTCTCAGGCTCAGGTCCCATCCCACGCACTTCTCGGTCGACGAGGCCTTCCGGATCGCGCTCAGGCTCAAGCCATCGGCCTTGCTCCTGACGCACATATGCCACGACCTTTCCCATGCCCAGCTCGAGGACCACTGCGCCAGGGCCGACCTGCCCTTTCCCACCAATCCCGCCTGGGACGGGCTCGAGATCGACCTGCCATGAAATAACGGGCCGCCCCGAAGGACGGCCCGCGAAAGATCAAATACCTTGGAATGTTTGCAGTCTACAACCCGGAATCAGAGGATATGCGGGCGATTATCTCCCCGGCCTTGGCTTCGTATTTGGCGGGGTCGCCGTCCCTGGCTTTCTGGAGCCAGGCCGAAGCCTCGTCGAAACGGCGCGAGGCGTAGGCGTTGATGCCGAGCGCGTAGTTCGTTATCGGCGCGTCGCTGCCCAGGTCGAGCGCGGTCTTGTAGTACTCCTCGGCGAGGGCGTAGTCACCCCTTGCGTAGGCGATGAGGCCTAGATAGTAATACGGGATGTAGCTGGAGGAGTTCTTCGACAGGGCCTGGGTGAACGACTTGAAGGCGGTTTCCAGGTCCTTGTCTCCGTACGAGCCGACGCCTGAGGTGACGAGTTCGGCGAAGGTTTTCTGTCCATTCAGGTACGCGAGGAAATCCGATTCGGCGGCGTCCTGCCCATGCCAGCGGAGGAAGAACTCGCGGATGGCTGCCTGGTTCTGCTCGAGTGTGGCATCAGGCGACAGGAGGCCGATCGCATCCCAAATGAAACGGTTGTAACGTCTATCCGGGCTGCCGGTGAAGAACGACACGAGCGCCCACGACTCCGGATAGAATACGTCGAGGCCAGAGCGGGCATCGTCGGACGACAGTTTCATGAGGTCGGCGACCTTGTAGAGCCTGGACTGCGACTTGAGAAGCTTGACGGTCTCGAGCCACGCCTGGTTCTCCGAGTACTTGACGGCGCCGGTGGCGGGATCCAGGCGCGTCCTCTCGAAGAACACGGCGAAGCCTTCACGGATCCACAGCGGCGGTTCCGGAATGAAAGCCTTGAGGAATTGAACGAACGCCTGGTGCGCAAGCGACGCGTCGAAGTCGTCGGCATTTCCCTTGTCGAAAACGACCAGCTCCGAACGTTCGACCGTCGGGTAATGCAGGTAGACGAAGTCGTCCTTCGTCTCGCCTATGACCTTCTGCAGATAAGCGTCGAACGGCCCCTTGGCGGAGAACTTGCGGACGGTGAGGAGAGCCTTCAGCTTAGTCTCGTCGAAGCGAAAATACTCGTTGTAAACGCCGAACAGTCCATCGAGCGTCGCCGCCAGAGTGACGGCATCGTCCTTGCCGGCGTCGGACCAGACGGAGTAGTGCCTGGAACTTGCGCTCGCCATAGGCGCCGCTGCGGGTGCCGCTGCGGGTGCCGCCGGAGCCATGGTTGCCGCGGGACCGGGGTTCGTCGTCCCTGTCGCAGCCGCATCCTGTGCGCCGACGCACACGCCGAGAGCGAGCGCGATAACGGCAAAAATAAACGTTTTCTTCACTATGGTACCCTCCATGGTACGTCTATCCTAAACCTCGTCCGTACCGTTGTCAAACTCGGCCGGACATCCTGCCTGGACTGGTGGCATCCTACTTGGAGAACCTGTCGATGACCAGGTTGACCTCCTCGATGAGGATGCCCGTGAAACGTTCTATGTTATCGATTATGTATTGCTGCAGGTTGTGGATGCGGCCGGACAGCTGGGAACCGAAGGGCACCTCGATGACGATGGTCAGGCGATAACCCTGGGAGTCCGACCTGATGGTGATCTTGCGGATTCGTATCGAATCGTCGAACTCGTCGATGCAGTGGATGACCATCTGCGACAGCGCCGACTCGGATATCGCCACGCGGCCGCGCTTGGAGAATTCCGGGCGGACAACCGATTTTTCGTAGAGCTTGGGCGTCGTCAGGCCGCCGGGCGAAAGATTGCGCTGAAGGAACACCCTGATGCTGTCGTAGAAAATACGCGGATAGCTCCGTTTTACCTCGATGGCGGGGACGGGGATGACGTGCTTGCCTTCGACCTTGCGGGCGCGGATGGCCGTCTCTATCTCGTCCCTGCTGGCAATGTCCTCGATCTTGATGATCTTCGCCGGGTACGGAATCTGCAGGCGCTCGGCGATCTTCTTGACCATCTTTTCGGAAGTGCCGATGAGAAGAATCTTCTTCCAGCGGGAATGCTGCAGTACGCGGGCTACTTCGTCGCGATGCGCCTTCTCGTGGAAGAGGGCTGTCTTTACCGCCGCCATATACAGCTTCTCGCGTTTGGCGGATTTTCCTGCGACTATGGCGTCGCCGTCGATCAGCAGGCCGTCGTCGATGATCATGTCGATGCCGTACTTCTGGGCCACGAGTTTTGCCCTGAAGCTTTTGCCTGTGCCGCTCTCGCCGACAAGCGCGAACACACGCACGCCGCGCGCCAGCCAGTACAGGTTCTTGAGCGTTTTGAGCATCGACCCCTCGACTTTTTCCCGGCTGTGCCGTGTTTTCATCGGCCTATCTACTATATCGGCGTAAACTCCTCGTTTCCAGTACCGATAATGAAGCGAGGGTAGCCATGAACATTGATAGATTGATGACGTTCATACAGCGGGCCGGCGAGCAGGCGCGGGTCCTCGACTCCTTCGTCGAAGAACAGCGAGCCGTAGCCGGAGCCGTGCGCTCCCGTGACTGGCCGAGGCTCGAGCAGGCGCTCGAACGAGCCGCGGCTGCGGCCGAGTCTGTTTCGTTCGCCGAAACGAGCCGGGCGGAAGCTTGGGCGGCCTTTCTCGATGACTTGGACCAGGCCCCGGACACGACCGTCTTCAGGGCCTCGCTGTCGCTCCCGGTGGAATACCGCTCGACGCTCAACGACGCCTACCGCGCGCTGCGGTTTTCGGCGATGCGGGCGCGCATCGAGAACGACGCGCTTTCAGGCTTCGTCGGCAGCGCGGCGACGACGCTCAGGCAGGCGGTCGAGACGCTCTTCCCCGACCGGAAAGGCCGCCTCTACGGCAAGACCGGCAAGCCGCATCACGCGGTTACGGGAGCCATGATACTGGACAGAGCCCTCTGAAGGAGGACCTTCGATGCAATCGACCTTTGCCGGAATAGAGCTTGGCAAGCGCGGCCTCGTCGCGCATAACCAGGGTCTGCAGACTATCGGACATAACCTCACCAATGCCTCCACCGAGGGCTATTCGCGCCAGCGGGTGGAACTCGGCACCATGGAACCGCTATACGCTCCCCAGCTCAACCGCGAAGAGACTCCCGGCCAGATAGGCCAGGGCGTGGTTTCCGTCCGCATCTCGAGGATGCGCGACGAGCTTCTCGATTCGAGGATCGTCGCCGGGCAGGGCGGGCTCGGCTATTGGGACACGAGAGACAAGTACATGTCCCTGCTAGAGCAGGTGCACAACGAGCCCACCGAAGTCTCGACGCGCACGCAGATGGACAGGTTCTGGGACTCGTGGCAGGAGCTGTCGCTGCACCCCTCGGAGCTCGCCCCGCGCGAAGCGGTGGTCCAGCGAGGCAGGACCCTGATAGACTCGATACACGAGCAATACCGCCGCCTGTCCAGTACCCGCGACATGGTGCAGCAGGATATAGAGATAGTCACGTCGCAGGCCAACGACCTTTCCAGGCAGATAGCGTCGCTCAACGCCGAGATACTCAAGTCCGAGGCGATGGGCGACAACCCGAACGACCTCTACGACCGCCGCGATGTCCTCGTGGAGAAGCTGTCGGCGATAGTACCTGTAACCGTCGACCGCCGCGACCCCGACGAGTACATGGTCCACGTCGACGGCCACATCCTCGTGCAGGGCAAGCTGGCGCGCGGCTTCGAGATGTCGTCGGGCGCGGAAACCAGCGGCTACCCGCGGGTCCTCTGGGCCGACACCGGCAGCGAAGCCATCATCAAGGGCGGTAGCCTCGGCGCCATGCTCGAGATGCGAGACGTCGACATAAAGCAAGAGATAGCGTCGCTCGACACGATGACGCTGACCTTCACCGACCTGGTCAACGAGGTTCACCGATCAGCCTACGGCCTAAACGGCAAGACCGGCATCGACTTCTTCACCGAGCTGCCGAGCGTCAACAACATAGCCGGCAATTACGACCGAAACGGCGACGGCGCGTACGACCACAGCTACATCTACCGCATGACCGGCGGCAACGCCCTCGACGCCCAGGAACAGGTCGGCCTTTCCGGCGTCATGCGCCTGTCCGGCCCGAAGGGCCTGGTCGACGTCGAGTACCGGCCGACCGATACCGTAGGCGACCTCGTGCGCCGGGTAAACGACTCGGGCGCCGACGTGACCGCGCGGTTGACCGCCGCCGGAACGCTGCAGCTTCGGGCAAAGACGAGTTCGGACGGCGACAGCCCGGATTTCGTGATACGGCATGTCGAGGACTCCGGGGAATTCCTCGCGGGCTACGCGGGCCTCCTGACCGGGACCGGCGCGGCAAGCGCCTACGCCTGGGACAAGGCGGACGCGGTAGCGGGCCTTCGCGGCGGCGTCGACTACGCCGTAGCTCCGCTGGCCCACCCGTCCGGCTGGATAGAGGTGTCGACCGCGGTCTCAGGCGACCTTACGAGCGTAGCGGCCGGCTTCGGCTCCAACGGCAGGCCGGCGGAGTCCGGTGACGGCAGCGCCGCCATCGCTATAGCCAGGCTGCGCACGGCGCCGGTAATGGTCGGGTCGCAGAAGACCTTCGACGACTACTTCGCCGACGCGGTCGCGAGCGTCGGGCTCAAGGGCGAGCGGGCCGGCCGGATGGCCGAGACCCATTCTCGCATAGTCAAGAACCTGACCGACACGAGGCAGTCGATCTCGGGCGTCAACATCGACGAGGAACTGTCCAACATGATCAAGTTCCAGCACGGCTACGCGGCCGCGGCAAAGTTCATTGCCCAGATGGATTCGATGCTCGACACCATCATCAACAGGATGGGCATCTGATGATTCACCGTATCGTACCGGTTCCAGGAGGTTCATATGCGCAGGGTTAGCTCGGATTTCATGAACAACGACATGCAGTACTGGCTGAGGCGCAACGAGGACAACATGGCGTCGATGCAGAACAGGCTGTCGCGCCAGGAACGCCTCGAAAGGCCCCGCGACGACCCGATGGCCGCCGCGAAGGCCGTACGGTACGAATCGTTCGTGGGGCGCCTGCAGCGCTACGAGGAAAACGTCCTCTACACCAAGGACCGCGCCGCGATAGCCGAGGGCTACATGAGGCAGTCGATGGACATCATGCAGCGCGTCCGGGAACTCGCCATAACCGGCGCCACCGGCACCTTCACGAAGGAAGACAGTTCGGCGATGGCCGTCGAGGTCGACCAGCTCCTCGCAGAACTCGTCAGCCTCGGCAACGCCCGCGGCCCGGACGGCGACTTCCTTTTCGCCGGGGACAAGGCCAAGACCGAACCCTTCCGCGCGACCATGG
>PGXR01000120.1 GCA_002839245.1 Spirochaetae bacterium HGW-Spirochaetae-7
GAATCGACGGACCTCGAGCGGGTCCGCGACTTTGCCGAGCGGGAAGACTGCACCGTACAGACGATACGGCGCTACCGCCTGGACGAGGACAAGTTCGACGACGAACGCTACGAACGGCCTTCGCCATGCGCCGTGTGCGACAGGATACGGCTCCTGGCGACGGGGGAACTCAAGCCCTGCCTCCATGGCGACGCGTCCACGACTGTCGACTGGGACGACACCCAAGGAAGCATTCGCGCCTGCGTGGCGATGAAACCCGCATGCGGCAGCCATGCCAGCACCCACCTCGTGAGTGCGATAGGAGGATAGATGGCTACTGGAACGGAACTCACCCATATCGACGAAGCCGGCAGGGCCAGCATGGTCGACGTCTCCGGCAAGAGCCGCGTCAAGCGGACAGCGCGGGCTTGCTGTTCCATCCATATGGCGCCCGCGACGATAGATCTCGTTCGCGCCAACGCTCTGGCCAAGGGTGACGTGCTTGCCGCGGCGCGCATCGCCGGCATCATGGCCGCGAAGAAGACGGCCGAACTTATACCGCTGTGCCACAACATCGAGATTGACCGCGCCGCCGTCGATTTCGTCGTCCGTGACGACCGCATCGACATCGAGAGCATGGCCGTCTGTACGGACAAGACGGGCATCGAGATGGAAGCACTTACCTCCGCAAGCATAGCTGCGCTGACCATATGGGACATGTGCAAGGCCGTGGACAAGAAGATGTGGATAGACAACCTGACCTTGATGGAAAAGACGAAGGAGACCGGCGATGGAAGCGGGCGATGAGAAGGCGGTCGCCCAGGAGGGGCAGTTCGAGATAGTTTCTATCAACGTCTCCGCAGGCGTCGGCACGCGCAAGGATCCGGTGGACGGCGTCGAGCTGCGCATGGACCACGGCATCGTAGGCGACGCCCATGCCCGCAACTGGCACAGGCAAGTCTCGATGCTCGCAGACGAAGACGTGGAGAGCATGCGCGGCAAGGGCGTCGACCTCGACCCCGGCATCTTCGCCGAGAACATCACGACCCGCGGCGTCGACCTGTCAAGCCTGCCGGTTGGAACACGGCTCTTCGTCGGCGAAGCCATGCTGGAACTGACGCAGATCGGCAAGGAATGCCACCATGGCTGCGCGATCTTCCAGGCGGTGGGCGACTGCGTCATGCCCCGCAAGGGAATATTCGCCAAGGTCATCAAGGAAGGATGGATCAGCCGTGAAAGTAGCTGTCATTACCGTATCTGACCGTGCCAGCCGAGGCGAATACGAGGACCTTTCCGGCCCGGAGATGGAGTCGGTATTCCGCGCCCTCGTGCCGGGCATCGAGATCGAGCGGACCGTCGTACCTGACGAGAAGCCTGCCATAGTCGCGGCGCTCGGGCGCTTCGTCGGCTTCGACTGGATATTCACCACGGGCGGTACCGGCCCGGCTCCCCGCGACGTGACTCCCGAGGCGACGGCCGCCTTCATCGACCGGCAAGCCCCGGGCCTCGCCGAGTACCTGCGCCTCGAGTCACTCAAGGAGACGAGCCACGCGGTCTTCAGCCGCGGAATCGCCGGCATGCGCGGCACCACCTATGTCGTCAACGCGCCTGGGTCGGTCAAGGCGGCCCGTCTCTGTGCGACCATATTCGCGCCTTTGCTCGACCACGGAGTCAGGATGTCAAACGGAACAGGACATTAACTGCTGAAGGCCAGGACTGGATATCATACGTTTTTGCGGCGAAGCGCGATCTGGCGCGGCCGTTTCAGTACCCGCGCATTTGCATCATGCACTTGACCGGCAGCTCTTCAGTGGCGCTGACCGTGTGATAACGCCAATATCGCAGCGATTAGCGAAAACCATGGAAGGCCGCCTGGTCAAGCTGAAAGGGTTTCATTAATTTCCCGTACGAGCATAATGCGCTGCTACTTCCATTCTGTTTTTATATACGTCTTTAGATATTCATATGTCGATCTGTTCATTTCCCTTGAAAAGCCCGACATGTATTTCCGGACACAAAACGCCTTGATATATTCGTCGAAACTGAATCCTTCCTCCACATGAACGTCCTCGAACATATTCCGTAATTCATCCTCGGACATCTTTTTATATGTATTCTTCTGTACTATGAATTTCCTGCTGAATCTCTTTGGTTTTATTCTATTTTTCTGTCGTTCCGTCGGATACCCAAATACCAGCATTGATATAGGTAATACATAGTTATCAAGATCTAATAGCCTCCCCATCTTCTCTTTGTTTTCAAGTATATCCCCGATATAGCACGATCCTATTCCTAGTGATTCCGCCGCTATTACCGCATTTTGCGCCGCTATGGCTGCGTCTTCACAGGCAAGCAACATATCTCCAAGTTCGGGTTTTCTAGCTTCAATACCAGCATAATGATAGCAGTCTAGCCACTTCCGACAATCAGCAAGAAATATCAGGACATAAGGAGCTTTTGCTATGAATGGCTGGTTATCGCACAACTCGGATAATTCCTGTTTAATTCGCTGGTCATCAATTTCCAGTATCGTGTAAAGTACTTGATTGCCGGCGCTTGGAGCCTGGATAGCAGCGTCAACAATCAGGTCCTTGTCAGGATTGGCAATTGGCTTATCGAGAAAATCCCTTGTGGATTTGCGGGAAAATAACAACTGAACGATCTGGTTCAAGGAAGACTCCTTTATTTATTGTCGATGATTCTAGACTGCCCTATAGATGTACAGATACGCATCCCTCGGCTTTTCCGAAATATTAGGCCGTACGCGGAATTTTTTCAGCAGCTTCTCTCTTTTCATTCCCGACTTTTCAAGCACCCGTATCGATCCTGCGTTGTCCTTGTCGCAAGTAGCCCATACGCTCTTGACGCAAGCATCATTCACCAGAATGCCTATCACCTTTTTTACCACGTCGGTTGTATAGCCTCTGTTCCAGTATTTTCTGTTCAACAAGTATCCGATTTCTGCCTTACCATCCTGTATAGTGCATGACAATCCGCCAATTGCGGTATCATTCACTTTTTCGGTAATTACCCAATTATATTCCGTTCCATCCATCCACGCCTCATCCCTCGATATCAGCCTGGATTCAAGGCTGGTTTTATCGGTCAATCTTTTCCAGTCAGCATAGTAGGATACTTGCTGGTCGCTTCCATACTCGAATATCGCATCGATATCGGTCAAGCGTGGCCTTCGCAAGAGTAAAATGCCTATGTCAATCGTTTCAGGCATTTTCAATACGTTCCTCCCCCGCCATTGATCGTCAAGCACAGCCATCATGAATTTGCGTTCCGGCACTCGATTCCTGGTGTATTATATCATGATAATAAATAGCGTACGCACAAGGTCGACCCGGCAGGCGCATCGAGGAAGCCGGATTGCCTCCCAGCCCGCAGTCACAGGAGTCATGCATGTTCACCAAGGCGATAGTTCGCAGGCCCGCCCGATTCATGATCAACGGCATTACCGCGCACCCCGAGCTGGGGAAACCGGACCATGAGCTGGCCGTCCGCCAGCATGACGCCTATATCGCGGCGCTCGAGCGTTGCGGGCTGTCCGTCGAAGTCCTGCCGGCCCTCGAAGGGTACCCCGACTCGTGCTTCGTCGAGGACGTGGCGGTTTGCACCCGAAGATTCGCCCTCGTCACCCTGCCTCGCGAAAAATCGAGGTCAGGCGAGATCGCCGGAATGGACGTGCTCCTCGGCAGGCACTTCCCCGTCATCGAATCGATAAAGGCACCCGGCACCCTCGAGGGCGGCGACGTGATGATGATCGGGGACGCTTTCTACATAGGCCTGTCGTCGCGGACCAACGCGGAAGGTGCCAGGCAGTTCATCGGCCATCTCGAGCGCTACGGGCTCGAAGGCCATACGGTGTGCATGCCGCCTACCCTCCACCTCAAGTCGGGACTATCCTACCTCGAGGACGGCTGGCTCCTCGTCGAGTCCGCCTTCGCCGGCCTTGCCGAATTCTCCGGATTCAAGCGCATCGACATCATGCCGGCCGAGGCGTACGCGGCGAACTGTATCAGGATCAACGATTTCGCCATCGTACCCGCCGGCTACCCGAAGGCGCTGGCCGACATCAAGGCCACCGGCATCCCGGTCATCGAGCTCGACATGAGCGAGTTCAGGAAGATCGACGGCAGCCTGACCTGCCTGTCGCTGAGGTTCTGACCGGCTGCCGCGCAAGCATCAGGCGATGAGCAGGGAAACGACCAGGCCTGCGCAGGCGCCGGTAGCCCAGCCGGCGAGCGCGTCAGAAAGCCAATGCACCCCGAGCGCCACCCGCGATATGCCGAGGGCGATGGACCAGGCCAGGAACGCCAGCCCCGGGAGGAAAGCGGCCGAGACCAGGGCTGCCACTGCCAGCGCCATCGTCCTGGCGGCGTGACCCGAGGGGAACGAATGGGGATCGGTCTTCCGGTAGATGGCGCCCCATTCGCCTTCGGGCCTGTCTCGCCTGAAAACATTCTTGAAGACGACCACCAGGACCATCGCAGCGAATACCGATGCGACGGTCCTCGCTTCAAGCCCCGAGCGGCTGAATCCCGATCGCCACCAGGCGAGCGCCAGCAACGGCAACACGACGATGGTGTCACCGGAGTGGGCCAGCGCCGACAGCATAGACCGCGAAGTTGTCGACTGGCGGCGTTCCCTGAGCCAGGCGCTGGCGCGGGCATCGAAGCGACTGGCCGGTGACGGGATCACGCTTGATTCGGCTTGCCGGCAGGCGATCCGCCCTTGCGGCGATCGAGGAGATCGGCTTCTACCATGGCGAACTGGAAGGGCTTGTCCACGTCCATGCCCATCTCGGCATAGCCGCATTCCATGACCCGCCCCCTGATGTGCAGCCTGGCGCAGGCCTTGTGCGCGGCGTCCGCCAGGGTCAGGCGGTGCAGGAACAGCAGGACCACCACGTCGAACCCGATGGCCGAAGCCATCGCGAAGGTGCTCTTCCGTCCTTCGGTCAGCCGCTGCCACAGCTTGCCGCCGTCCAGGAAGGCGGAAGGCCTGAGAATGGTCAGGTCGCCGCCGCAGACTTCCCGATCGCTGAAGCGGACGAAGCTCCGTCCGCTGCCGGGGAACCGGGCTTCCATGATCGACCGGTCTATGGCGCAATAGTAAAAATCGTCGTTCGTTTCCATCGAAGCGGCGACCAGCCAGTCGACCATCACAGGCTCGAGCGCGGGAATGTCCGACGATACTATCAAGATCGGCCTGGATGGGTCTCCTCCGTCGAGGGCTGCCATGGCGCCGGAGCGGACATTGCCCAGAAGCGATCCCGAGTCCGGTACGAAACGTGTGCCTACCGGGAAGGACAGGCCGCTCCCGCCATCGAGCCCCACGATGACGAGATGATCCACCGCCTTCGAGGCCACGAGCGCGTCCACCACCCATTGGGCCAGGGGCTTCCCGGCGATCGGGACGAGGGCTTTTGGCTTCCCTGCCGAGATGGCGTACAGGGGATCTTCGGGGTCGGCTCCTCCTCCGGCGAGCAGGACGGCATCCATGGTCACGCCAGATCCCGGATGGTCGGCTCGATGCCGATCTCGTCTATCAGCGACGCCAGCTCGGCGTTCTCCAGTACCCGCCCCTTGCCAGCGGCGGCGATGAGGGCAGCCTCGAACGCGTTGGTACCGAAGCTGCGACCGTCGAAAACCGGGGTCGTCGTCACCAGATACGCTATTCCCCGCTCCTTCATGAACGCGACGTCCTCTTCGGTCGTCGTGTTGGTGACGATGATCTTGCCTTCCATGTCGGCGGGCATGTGTTTCCTGATATAGAGCCAGTCTCCCGCTATGATCGAGGCGTCCTTGTAGTATTTCTCGTATTTCGGCTTGTTGACCTTCTGGTCGTCGCCCGTCGAGTACAGCATCGAGATGGGCAGGCGGCTCACGACCGGCAAGAGCAGGCGTGCCGCGCGCTCGAGGCTGCCGATGGAGTGGAGCGCCAGCGGGATGCCGAGGGCGAACATCAGGTCGCCGAACACGCATTCGTAGCCAGATGCCAGGAACGACGCTGTCATCCCCCATCGAGTAATTGCCTCGACCAGGAAAGCTTTCTTGTTCGGTATCTTGCCGGCAAGACGGGCCTCGACGAAAGGCATCACCCGCGACTCGAGAACCTTCTTGAGATGCCTGCCGTCAGTGTACGGCGTCCTCCTGACGCCGGTCACGAGGTTTACGCCGGAACTGAGGGCGTAGTCCTTCCATGGTAGCGACACGTACAACTCTACGCCACCGACTCCTAACGAGTCGACCTTCCCGTCAAGTTCCTCGAACATGGCCTTGGCCCTGGTTTCATCGCCATCAGTGCCGTGTCGCTCGAGGCGGATTTCCCTGTCGAGCAATCGTATGGACACTTCCTTGTCGCGGCTCGAGGAGCCGAGGCTGACACTTACCGCACGATGCATGGCACCCTCCCGTAACGTTTCAACCGATGATTCAAGCTGTCCAGAGTATAGATCCGTTCTCCGGACACGGCAATATTCTTCGTCGATCGCATTCCCGGACGGCAGGCTCTCGAGAGGATGGCGGGATTCTCGCTTGACCGGGGAGTCGGACGGATTTACGATGGAGCGATGGATGTCGATATAGGCCTAGGCTACGCGCTGTCGTCCCGGAAAACCCTGCTGGCGTTCGCCTCGCTGCTTGCCGCGATCGCTCTTTTCGTGCCAGCCAACATGCTGATAGACGCGCTCTACCCGGGGCGACCAGTAGTTCCCGATATTTTCTTCACCCTGACGCCCGAGCTGCCTTTCCTGGCGTACGTCACCGATCCTCTCCTCTTCGTTTCGATGGCGATACTGCTCGTCCAGGCCCTGAGGTTCGATCGCAGGGGTCTGCCCTACTATCTCTTCTCGATAGCCGCGCTCTACTTCGCCCGCTGTTTCCTGATGGTACTCACGCCCCTGGGGCGTCCTACCGGCAATCACGACTCCTACGGGATTTTCGAGTTCACCGGCATCCTGCAGCATGGCATGTTCCCGTCAGGGCACCAGATGCTCGCGACCCTCGCATGGCTCCTCGTCGACGGGACGGAACACCCCCGGCTGAAGTCCGCTGCGGGCGCGATCGTGCTTCTCGAAGGCTTGGCGTTGCTGCTGTCCAGGGGACACTACTCGATAGACGTGGTGGGCGGCTCCCTCGTCGCGTGGTTCATCTTCGAACGGCTCTCCAGGTACCGGGATCGTTTCCTCTTGACCAAAGCCGATTGATACCGGCGGAGAGCCCGGAGCGGATCATCTCACGCCTCCAGGTCGAGCCGCCTTGCCCTGCGCCTCTCCTGGCCCTTGGCGAGCATGATGGACAGTTCAAACAGTGCTACCATGGGGAGCCCGAGCAGGACCTGCGACACGATGTCTGGCGGCGTGATGATCGCTGCGGCGATGAATATGAGAAGAATCCCGACGCCGCGGGCCTTCGCGAGCGCGGTCCCGGTCAGCACGCCGAGCCCAGCCAATATTGAAACGACTATCGGCAACTCGAAAGCCGCCCCGAAAGACAGTACCATCGAACCGATGAAACCGACGTACTCTGAAAACGAGAACATTGCCTTGACGGCCTCGTTCTGGTACTGCAGGAAAAACCTGAGGCTGAACGGGATGATCACGAAGAACGAGAACGTCGCGCCGGCGGCGAAAAATATGGCGCCGAAGATCAGGCCGAATACGAGCGATAACCGCTCTCGCTTCGAGAGTCCCGGTCGCACAAAAAGCCACAGCTGGAACAGGATGACCGGCGATGCGATCACTATGCCGCCGATAAGCGCAAGCTTGACGTACGACATGAACAGCTCGGGCGGCGAGAGGAAGACGAACTGCATGTCGCCGACAGGCCTCATGATGAAGGTCGCGGCCGGCTCGACGAAGAAGAAGCAGGCGACCGTCCCGGCAACCATCGCCAAGGCAGCCACCAGGAGCCGCCACCGGAGTTCGGCGACATGCTCCCAGAATGACATTGTCGTATCTTTCATCGTCGTCGCTGCATCCATTCGCCAGTGAGGGCGACGTTCAGGATTTCGTTCCGTCGGACCCGGTCTTTGGCTTCTTGGCGCTTTCTATCTTCGGCTCGTCGTTCACTCCCGAGACGGCCTCTTCGAGATCGCTGCTCACCTTGCTGGAGTGCTTCTTGAACTCGCTGATTGCGTTCCCGATCGCCTTGCCTATCTCGGGCAGCTTCTTCGGCCCGAAGATGATGAGCGCTATCACGAGTATGAGGATCAGCTCCATTGGCCCTACTCTTCCAAACATGCGGGTTTCCTTCCCGGGCGCCCATAGGGGCTAGCCCGATTTCGCTGGATCTACCGGATTCTTTCCGGACAGGTATACACGATCGGCTCTTTGTCGCCTATCCGGCCTACGAGGGTGACACCCGCGGCCATAGCCAGTTCGAATGCCGTAGTCGTAGGGATGCTCCTCGAAACAAGGACGGGAACGGCAGCGGCGGCGGCCTTGAGTATCATGTCGGCGGCTATCCGACCGCTCGTCAGAATTACCGCGTGCGAAAAATCAGCCAGGTCGACGAAGGCGCGGCCTATCACCTTGTCCACCGCGTTGTGCCTGCCCACGTCCTCGCGGACGACGAAATACGAGGCGCCGTCCGGCGCGCCGTCGATGGACAGCGAAGCCGCGGGACCCGCCGGGACGGGAGCCTCCGCGGGCAGCGCGATGGCGGCGCAGTGCATGCCGCCGGTCTGCCGGTACAGCACGGCCGCCCTGAACATGGCTGCCGACCAGGCCTTCAAGGTTTCGAGGTCTACCGAGAAGCCCGGGGGCACGGTACCGAGCGCCGACGCGTTGGCGATTATCGAGGCCGAGCCGCAGCCCGAGGCTATCACCTGCCCCAGGCCCAGGCTGTCCGTGGAAATGGCGCCTGGCGCTGTCACCGTCATCACGCGCAGGTCGGCGCATGCGCCTATGGTCAGCACGCGCGAAGGATCGCGGAGCATCCCGCGGGTGAACAGGTGGCCGGCGGCCAGGTCGTCGAGGTTGCAGGGGGTACACATGAGGACCGCGACGCGGTCGCCGTTGGCCATGAGTTCGACGGGGACTTCCTGGGCCAAAGGAAGCGGACCGGTCACGGATTGTCCTTCTCGCCGACCGAAGTCCACTCGGCGAGTCCGGCCGCGTGGGCATCCGAGATGTGCTCGGCTGAATACAGGTACCGTTCCCCATCGGAAGCGTCGGTACGGCGGATGTCGGCGTAGGCCGGGTTGCCGGCCATCGATGCGACGGCCTGGTCGACCTCTGCGGGGCTCATCGAGAACGGCGGCAGGGAAAACGTCTCCATCGGCGTCGGCCGCGGATAGATTCTTGACTCGTCGCGGACTGTCTGGGCGATCAGGCGCAGGGGATCGCGTTCGGCGATTCGGTACAGATGCATCGCAAAGGCGGCTGTCATCGATCGTTCGCTGAAGAAATAGCAGTCGCGCGAGCCGCGCATCAACTTGATGTCGTCTTTGGCATCGGCCTCGAGGATAGCCACGGGGTCCTCCCCGGCTGCCAGGGCCGACGCAAG
>PGXR01000121.1 GCA_002839245.1 Spirochaetae bacterium HGW-Spirochaetae-7
GTTCGAGACGCTGGCCAAGGAAAAGTTCAAGGCAGGGCTGGCGCCCCTCGCGGCAGCCATGGTCGTTTCGCTTGACGACGCCGCCGTGCTCAAGGCCGCCAAGGCTCAGTACGGCACGGGTCTCTCCCGGCTGATCTACGGCTTCGCCCGCATCGAGCGTGCCGCCCTCGACGGCACGATGTGGCAGGCGACCGCGCGCATGACCGTACGCTGCGTCGACTTCGCTACCGGCATGATACTGTACAGCGTCGAGAAGACCGCCATAGCCGTCGCCTCCGACGAGGCCACGGCCCGCCGCTCCGCGATGCTCCAGGTGTCCAGGGACGCCGTGGCCAAGGACCTGATGGCCAACCTGCCATAATTCTCCCGCCCGATGACGCAAGGAAGGCCGCCGGAACAACCGGCGGCCTTCCTTTATGGTGGCCCGGGCGAGGCTCGCGGTAGGCTGTCGTAGACCTTGATTGCTTCTAGGGAGTTTTTTCCTTGGCCTTTTCCACCGGCTTGGGCGCCATGGTCTTCCGCAGGCACGTCTCGAGGTAGAAACGCGAGGCGCCGTCTTCGTGCACGTCTTCCAGGGCTCGCTTGAAGTAGAAGACGCCCTGGGAATAGTCCTTCTGGTAGTAGGCGAGCATCCCCTGCTCGAAAAAAGTGTTCGCCCGCATCTTCCGCTCGAAAAGCTCGGCCGGGAGCCCGTCGAAAATCTCGAACGCGGAAATAGGCGCGTCCTTGCCCCTGACCCGGACCTTGCCTATGAACCGATACTTGTACTTGCCCGGATCCTCGAGCAGCATGAACGTCTGCTCGCTGATGACGAGCGGAATGTTGAAGACCTTCGCTATCTGTTGCAGGCGGGATGACAGGTTGACCGCGTCCGATATGACCGTCCCCTCCATCCGGTCGGAGACGCCGACGACGCCCAGCATAAGCGGGCCGGTATGGATGCCTATTCCCATCGATATGGGCCGGTAATTCATGTTGGCGCGGTGTCCGTTGTATATGACCATCTGCTTCTGAATCTCGACGGCGCTCTCCACTGCCTGGTCGGCTCCGCGGCTGTCGGCAAAGAGTCCCATGATACCGTCGCCCATGTACTTGTCGATGAAGCCGCCGTTGGCATTGATTATGGGAACGACGCGCGACAGGTAGGAATTGACGAAAGCAAAGCTCTCCTCCGGCGTCAACTGCTCCGACAGCTCGGTAAAGGCCCGGATATCGGAAAAGAAGACCGTCATGTTCTTCTTAACGTGATCGCCCAGTTTCAGATCGAAGAAATCCACCTTCTGCAGGTGGTTCAGGAATTCCGTCGGAATGAAACGCTTTATCGAGGCGGTGACCATGGTGGTGTAATCGTCGAGCGCCGTATCTTCGGGCGCCGGCTTGGCAAGCTCGAACATGACGGCCAGCAGTACGGCCACGCCCATCAATCCGTCAACCGCCGCCACCACGACCGGCACGTAGGGGACTAAGGCGGCGCCGAAACCGGAATCAAGCAATGCAAGTACGGAGAGCACCGCGGCTGCGCTCCAGGTCAAGCCCCAGGGCACGGAGCCGGCTAGCAGCCGAGTGGCGGACGGGGAAATCCTGGCCGCGCGCGCGAAAAACGGGGTGGCGGCCAGCGACTGCAAGGCGAAAAGCGCCATGGCGACGGCTTCGATGAACCGGTATTGTGACGGATCCAGGAAGAACCCGGCGATTGCGCCTGCCCCGGCAAGCCCCGCAACCGCGTACGAGACCCCGCGCCAGGCCTTGTGGATCTGGCGGTCGCAGGCGAGGTCGGTCACGAGCGCCAGGATGGCGCGAGACAAGGCCGCCAGGAGCAACGCCACCGGGAATGTCGGCAAGCTGGCAAGCGAAGAGATGAAGGGAGCGCCCCGAACCAAAGCTGACACGCAAAACAAGAGCGCAGCCGCCCGATAGGCGACGTGGTTCTTCCGGTACGCGGTGAGGGCAAGCGCAAAGGCTGCCAGGCCGAACCAGAACCACAGGAGGCCGAGCTGCCCCGCGGGTATGATGCCCGAGGCAGATTCGACAAAATTTTTTACAAGCATATACTCATAGTAACCTTTCCCCGCGGACTTTTCCATCGTTTCCTTTTGGGATGCGATCGTCGCCCCGGATAGCTGTTTTTGTTGCACATCCTGCATTTTCGTGTTTTACTATACGATATATTATGTTCGATAATTGAAATTTGATCATAAAAAACGTTTCGTTCACAATCACCCGATTGTCATTATTTTCCAGCTGGGATACACTGCGGCATAAATACTATCGATACATACTTATCGATGATTTTCAGGGGGTACACATATGGCAGTCGCTCAGATCGAGTTCTCGAAAGAGCTCCAGAGCTTCGTGCGCGAATGGAGAGACAAGCCGGGAAACTTGATCATGATCCTCCATCGCGTGCAACAGGAGTTTACCTACATCCCGAGAGAGGCCGCGGAGCAGTTGTCGAGGGACTTGAAAATTCCCTTGGCCAAGATCTACGGCGTGATCACCTTCTATCATTACTTCAAGACCACGAAGCCAGGCAAGCACCGCATTTCCATATGCCTCGGCACGGCATGCTATCTCAAGGGCAGCCAGAGCCTGATCGAGGAAACGGAAAGCATCCTGGGCATTTCGGGCAGCGAAGTGACCGAAGACGGACTCTTCTCGATCGATGCGGTCCGTTGCGTCGGTTGCTGCGGATTGGCGCCGGTCATGATGGTGGGCGACGAAGTATACGGAAAGCTGACCAAGGAACAGGTCCCCGAGATAATAGCGAAGTACAGGAACATCGGATAGGAACATGCACTTCGCCATCTGCGACTTCCTCCTCGATATGATACAGAATTCGGTCGAGGCCGGCGCAAGTACCATAGCGGTCGGCGTCATCGAGGAGGGCGGCGTCCTGGATGCGTATGTCGAGGATGACGGAAAGGGAATGGACGAACTGGAACTGGAACGAGCCAAGGATCCGTTCTACACCGACGGGAAAAAGCATCCCGGGCGGAGGATGGGTCTCGGCATTCCGTTCCTGCTGCAGTCGCTGGAGATAGCGGGGGGGTCGTACGAGTTGCGGTCCCGCAAGGGCGAGGGCACGAGCTTGTCGTTCCGTTTCCCGGCAGATGGCATCGATACCCCGCCGACGGGCGACCTGGCAGGACTTTTCCTGTCGGCGATGTGCTTCGACGGCGATTACGAACTGAAAGTACTGCGCCGGGCTCCAGCCCGGGATGTCGGGTACGAGATCAGGCGATCCGAGATCCTCGACGCCGTCGGGGACTTGAGCGACGCGGGCGCGCTGCTGGCCGCCCGGGAATTCCTGGCTTCGCAAGAGGCCTCGTAACGAAAGGAACAATCATGGCAAAGATGAACCTTGAACAGCTCCGGAAGCTCCGAGAGGAGAAGAAGGGTGACATGGTCAGGCGTAACGTTGAAGGCAAGAATATCCAGATAATCGTAGGGATGGGCACCTGTGGCATCGCCGCCGGCGCAAAACAGACCTTCGACGAGATAGTCAAGGCCGTGGAAGAGAACAAGATAAGCGCCGATGTCATCATCAGGCAGACTGGCTGCATGGGCCTGTGCTACGTGGAACCGACCGTCGAGATCGTGATGCCCGGAATGCCGGCTACGATCTACGGCAGGGTAGACGTCTCCATCGCCCGAGAAATCGTAGCCAAGCACGTCGTCGGCAAGACGCTCGTCGAAAACCATATCTACGACCGGCCCGCGGTCGATATCGTCAAGAGCTAGGGCGGAGGTCGAAATCATGGCATACAAGCACTTTATATTGGTCTGCGGCGGCACCGGCTGCGTGTCGAGCCGCGCGGACGAGATCTACCACGAACTCATCGCCAACGCCGAGGCTATGGGCGTCAAGAACGACGTCCAGGTCGTAAAGACCGGCTGCTTCGGCTTCTGCGAAAAAGGACCGATCGTCAAAGTACTTCCGTCCGAGTCGTTCTACGTCGAGGTGAAGCCCTCGGACGCCAAGGAAATAATTTCAGAGCAGATCGTCAAAGGCCGCGAGGTCACGAGGTTGCTCTACAAGGACGTACGACAGAAGGACCGCATCAAGCTGGAGGACATCCAGTTCTACCAGAAGCAGTACCGCATCGTGCTCCGCAACTGCGGCATCATAAATCCCGAAAACATCGACGAGTACATCGCCCGCGACGGTTACGCGGCAATCGAGAAGGTGCTGACGTCGATGAAGCCCGAAGACGTCGTGGCCGAACTCAAGGCTTCGGGCCTCCGCGGCCGCGGTGGCGCAGGATTTCCGACCTGGCGCAAGTGGGACTTTTCCAAGAGCACCGTCGCCGACCAGAAGTATGTTGTCTGCAATGCCGACGAAGGCGATCCTGGCGCCTACATGGACCGATCCACGGTAGAAGGCGATCCCCATTCGGTCATCGAGGCGATGGCGATCTGCGGCTACACGGTCGGCGCGACCAAGGGCTTCATCTACATACGCGCCGAGTACCCGTTGGCCATCGAGCGCCTCAAGATCGGCCTCAGGCAGGCGCGGGAGTACGGACTCCTCGGCGACAACATACTCGGGACAGACTTCTGCTTCGACATCGAGATACGCCTCGGCGCCGGCGCCTTCGTCTGCGGCGAGGAAACCGCCCTCTTGCAGTCGATCGAGGGAAATCGCGGCATGCCCGTTCCCCGCCCGCCCTTCCCAGCAATCAAGGGCCTCTGGGGCAAGCCGACCGTCATCAACAACGTCGAGACCTGGGCCAACATACCGGTGATAATCACCAAGGGCGCCGCCTGGTTCTCCAAGATCGGCACCGAAACGAGCAAGGGCACCAAGGTATTCGCGCTGACAGGCAAGATCAACAACTCCGGCCTCGTCGAGGTGCCGATGGGCACGACGCTCCGGGAGATCATATACGACATAGGCGGCGGCATCAGGGACGGCAAGAAGTTCAAAGGCGCCCAGACCGGCGGCCCGTCCGGCGGCATCATCACCGAGGAATTCCTCGACCTGCCAATCGACTACGAGAGCCTGACCTCACTCGGTTCCATGATGGGTTCGGGCGGATTGATAGTCATGGACGAGGACGACTGCGTCGTCGACGTGTCGCGTTTCTACATGGAATTCTGCGTCGACGAGTCGTGCGGAAAGTGTTCGCCGTGCCGCATCGGCACCAACCAGATGCATTCACTGCTAGTCAAGTTCACCAAGGGACAGGGCAAACTCGAAGACCTCGAGAAACTCGAGAAGATAGGGCTGGCGATGAAGAAGGCAGCCCTCTGCGGCCTGGGGCAGACAGCCCCGAATCCGACGTTGTCCACCGTCAAGCGCTTCAGGGCGGAGTATCTCGAGCACATCGTCGACCACACCTGCCGCGCCGGAAAGTGCAAGAGCCTGCTGCTCTTCAGCGTCGACAAGGTCAACTGCATCGGTTGCGGCCTGTGCGCGCGCAAGTGCCCGGTCAACTGTATTTCAGGCGACAAGACGCTGAAATTCACCATCGACGCCTCGAAATGCATCAAGTGCGGCGAATGCTTCAAGGCTTGCAAGTTCAGCGCCGTCCTCAAGAAATAAGGAGCAGACCCCATGGTCAACGCCAAGATAAACGGGATTCCAGTACAGGTTGCCGAAGGCACGACGATACTCGACGCTGCCGAGAAGGTGAACGTACGCATTCCAAAACTGTGCTACAACGACGACCTGCCCGCCTGGGCAGCCTGCGGCATCTGCATCGTCAAGGTCGAGAGAAACCCGAAGATGCTCCGCGCATGCTGTACCCCCCTCGAAGAAGGCATGAGCGTCATCACCCATGACCCGGAGATAGTCCAGGTCCGCAAGACCGTCATAGAGCTGATCCTGTCGACCCATCCGGACGACTGCCTCCAGTGCCCGCGCAACCAGTCGTGCGAACTTCAGACCCTGGCTTCGGAATTCGGCGTACGCGAGCAACCCTTCGAGAAACGCCTCCGGGACCTGCCGATAGACACCTCGACCAAGTCGCTGATACTCAACCCCGACAAGTGCATTCGCTGCGGCCGCTGCGTTACTGTCTGCCAGCAGATGCAGAACGTCTGGGCGATAGAGTTCCTGGGGCGCGGCGAGAGCACTCGCATCGCCCCGGCGGCCGACGTGTCGCTGGCCGACGGTCCGTGCATCAAGTGCGGCCAGTGTTCGGCCCACTGCCCGGTCGGCGCCATCTACGAACTTGACCAGACCAAGGAAGTCTGGGATGCCCTGATGAAGGGTGGCGAGGAAGCCAAGACCTGCGTCGTACAGATCGCACCCGCGGTCCGCGTAGCGCTCGGCGAGGAATTCGGGCTCAAGCCCGGCACCGTGCTGACAAAGAAGATCTATTCAGCCCTGCGCCGCCTGGGCTTCGATACGGTCTTCGATACGAACTTCTCCGCCGACCTGACAATCCTGGAAGAAGGCACCGAGTTCGTCAAGCGCTTCACGGACTTTGCCTCAGGCAACAACAAGGAACTGATGCCCTTGATCACTTCCTGCTGCCCCGCCTGGGTCGATTACATGGAAAAGTATTACGCGGACATGATCCCCAACTTCTCCACCGCCAAGAGCCCGATGCAGATGATGGGCTCGATGATCAAGACCTATTGGGCCGAGAAGGCCAAGGTCGACCCGAAGAAGATATTCTCCGTGGCCATCATGCCTTGTACCGCCAAGAAGTGGGAAAGCGGTCGCAACAAGGACATGTTCTCTTCCGGCGAGCGCGACGTCGACGTGGTCCTTACCACCCGCGAGCTGGCCAGGATGATAAAGCAGGCTGGAATCGACCTGGTCAATCTTCCCGAAGAGGAAGCCGACAGCCCGATGGGACCGTACACCGGCGCGGGCACCATCTTCGGCGCTACCGGCGGCGTCATGGAAGCGGCGCTCCGCTCGGCGTATTACCTTGTCACCAAGGAAGACCTCAAGGATGTCAACTTTACCGGCGTCCGCGGGCTTTCCGGCATCAAGGAAGCCCGCATCCATATCAAGGGCATCGAGGTCCGCGTCGCCGTTGCCCACCAGATGGGCAACATAGCTTCAGTCCTCGAGGAGGTCCGCAAGGCCAAGGCCGACGGCAAGGACGTCCCATGGCACTTCATAGAGGTGATGGCGTGCAGGGGCGGATGCATAGGCGGAGGCGGGCAGCCGTATGGCGCTACCGACGCGGTCCGCCAGCAACGCATGGCCGGCATCTACTCCGACGACGAGAAGAGCACCTACCGATGCTCGCACCACAACCCCTTCATCGGTACGGTATACAAGGAATTCCTGGAGCAGCCGGGAAGCCACAAGGCTCACCAGCTGTTGCACACGCACTACAGGAAGCTGGAATTGTACAATAAATAGCCGGACGTTCGTGCCGACAAGCCAAGCCAGTAGGCTCGGCTTGCGGCACAACGTCCCGGGTTGTCTCGGCACGGCTGCCTGATCATGGCGATTCCTCGCGTCAAGCGCGGTTTCAGGGGCTGCAGGATCGAGCCAAAGCGCTTCCCCTTCGGGGGAGGCGCTTTTTTTTGACGCTGCGTTTGCCTATATATTAGAATATTGCTATATTTATGGAATACCTGAGGAGGTAGTGCATGCCTAAAAACATGGGTCTGATCGACAAGATCGCGCGCATCGTCCTGGCCATCGTCGTGGCCGTTCTGATCTTCACCGGAAGCTTGACCGGTGTCGCGGCCGTGGTGCTCGGCATTCTCGCCGCGGTATTCATACTCACGAGCGTAGTCGGCACCTGCCCGCTGTACCTGCCATTCAAGATTGACACGACCGGCAAGAAAAAGGCCTGACCGCAACGATCAGGGAGCGTCTTCCGTCGCTGGGGACGCTCCCGCAGGACAATCATATATAAAAAAGACAGCTCGCCATCGGGGAAATGCGTCTTTGATTTCAGGTTAATATTTTTGTATATTTACCATGAACAAGGAGGCGCATATGATAAAGAATATGGGTCTTTTGGACAGGCTGTTGCGGATCGCGTTCGCCATCATGGTAGCGGCGATGTATCTCACGGGGCAGATCAGCGGCAAGGCGGCAATCGTGCTGGGACTCATTGCCCTGATCATGGTGATCACGAGCCTCGCGGGCACATGCCTGCTGTATATTCCGTTCAAGCTCGACTCGCACAACAAGAAGGCCTGAGCGGGTACGGCGTTCCATCGACGGAACGCCGCCCGCGCTGCGTGGCTATTTCAACGCAGGGCCTATCCTGATGACGATTTCGCCGTCCAGGTCCGTCTTCTTGAGCGGCTTGACGAGTCCGAGCACCACGTTCTCTATCGTCTCCATGACGAAGGCGTTGAGCGGCACGTCGATACCGTTGTTGGTCACTGAAACATCCCGTGCTTTCATTGCATTTCCTCCAAGCAGATGGCTTTCAACGAATGATCCCGAATCCTCGGGGTTGTAGACGGCCTTTCCCGCGGCGAGGGCTCGCCCGGCGAGACCGGAAAATCCAGTTACAAGCACATCGAAATCATCCAGGGGCCGCTTGAGCCCCGCTTCGTCCTCCGCGGAACCGCCGAGGATGACGCGCAACGCGCCCGGAACCACCCGTCCCTCGATCAGGATGACATCGGCGCTGGGGAAAAGCGCCTCGACGAACGACCGGTCCCATGACGGTGGAGTCCGCGTCACCCGTACCGTCTCGGCATCGGAAACGAGGGCGGCTTCCGCACCCGCATCGAAGAAGCGGCTTGAATCCTTGCCCCGCGGGTTGAAGCTGGCGCCGTGGTGCACGCACTTTACCGCGCCTACCCTCAGTCCGTGGCGTTGTAGCGCGGCGGCGCAAGCCTCGATGAAACCGGTCTTGCCGGTGTTCGACCAGCCTATGAAGCAGGCGATTTTCGTTCCCATCGGCCAATTCTAGTTCGGAGTCCATCATAGGGGCAAGCTGTCAGCGATCGAGGCGCACGATGCTGGTGCGCGGTCCGAACCCCCAGCCGCCCTGCCTGAGCTCGGGCTTCAGGACGCTGACCAGATCGTAGCGTCCGAGTGAAAAGAAGCCGGCCCGGGCGGCGGCCTCGTCGTCCCTGCGCGCGGAAAAGGGAAACCTGCCCTCCCTCCCGCACAGGAGGTAACGGACGCGGCCGCCCTTGTTGAGCATCGAATCGGAGACTACCCGGTACGAGCCCCCGACAGGCGGCGCTTCAGGTGGCGCTTCAAGCCGCACCCCGTCATCGACCGAAGGCGGCCTCAGGACGAACCAGCTCATCTTGATGCGGTCGCGGTCGAGTCCCGCCCGTTCGGCGAGACGCCTGACGGCGACGGGCACATCCCAGCCTGATTCATCGTGGCAGGTAGCCGTCGTGCTGGAAGCCAGGGCCGGGCACGGGCCCGCGTTGGAACAAGGCGAGCTCACCGTCCAGCCCTCGGCGACCAGGGTATCGCGCAGCGCGATCGTCACCCGGCTGGCGCGAAGCGTCGCGGGCTCGATGACGAGTACGCTCCGGGCCAGGGCCGCCGCGTCGGCCACCGGTCCGGCATCGGCGCCGCCGATCTCGTTGAGGCAATGGCCAAAGGCAACCAGGTCGTAGGCCACCCCTGGCGGCAAAGGCAGCGCGACGGACTCCAGGTCGGCCACGAGCGTCGAGACCGCGAATGGCTCGCCGTATTCGCGCGACATTTCAGCAAGCGCTTCGCTTGCCATTGACAGGGCCCTGGATGAAGAATCGACGAGCGTGAACGACCTTGCGCCAAGGCCCGCGAGCGCCAGCGAGACTGATCCCGGCCCCGCGCCCATGTCCAGGACAGCCGACGGGCGCAGGCCCGACAGGGAACAAGCCCGCAGTGTCTGGGCCTTCGAGACTGCCAGATAGTAATCAGCATACGCGGTCAGACAGGCCGGATCATCCATGTACCGAGTGCCTGCGAGGTTCCGGTCCCCGGTCAGGCCGCGCTGCAGGGCAAGCAGGGCGTCGGAACTCGTGATTAGCCGCTTCATCGGAACCCCTAACCTGCACGCGGAATCGGAGGCTGAAGATCGGGATCGTCGTCCTTCCGGTCATTCATGCCGATCAGGAAGAGAACGAGCCCGCTTGCCTCCGCGAGCGCTTCGGGCAGCGCTTTCCTGCCGCCCGAGGATGACGGGTCGATGGCTACCAGTTCCGAGCCCATATCGGCTATGACCGGGGGTTCAAGCCCGAAAACCTCGACGAGCCCTTTCCCTGTAAGCAGCCGGGCGCCCAAGCCGTATTCGCCATGACGGCATACCGAAAACATCGGCTCCCCGTTCTTGCCGCGAACGGCTGAAAACGCGAACATCCTGCATACCAAGGGCCTGGCCTCGTATATGCCGCAGTGGTAAATGCTTTCATCACGGTACAGGGGGCAGCCGGTCTGGCCATCGGACCGCACCCGCGCCTGCACGCCTTCGGCGGCGATCCTGAAAGCCAGGTCCCTGTCGATTCCGGCCAGGAAGGTTGCGATATAGGCGGCCTCGAGAGGCAGGATATCGGGAACGAAGGATTCGCAGCACATACCGCAGCCGCCAGGACATGATATTCCGGAACCTTCGGCAAAAACAGCGACTGCGGCATCGGCTCTGCTGTACAGGTACGCGAGCTCCTCGAGCCGCTCGGCAAGGAGCGATGGGGGGAGAAAACCCGCTATGTTCAATTTGATGCCCCCGGCCGACGGCGGCTGACCACGAGCCCGGCCGCGAAACCGGCGATGTCGGCCAGCATGTCGAGGAATTCCGCCGAACGCCCGTCGACCAGGAGCTGGAGCGCTTCGGTCAACACGGAGAACGCGATCGCGGCGATGACGGCCAGCGCCAGCCTGCGTCGTCCGCCGAGGTTGAAGTCGCGACGGGTTGCCAAAGCGAGAACGATGAACATCGTGAAATGAACCAGCTTGTCCAGCCCGGGAATCCCCGGCGCATCGGGCAGGGCGGAAGGAGGCAGAAGGACGGCGACCAGTATCAGCGCCGCGACGATGGCGGTGAGTACTGGAAAATTGCGGATCATGGCGCTACTTTTGCCCGGAAACGGCTGGTTCGTCCAGCACCCCGCCGACGCCGTCAATTCCCGCGGATGCGGCGCGGGCGGCGGCGGCCTTGACCGCGGCGGATGCCGCCTTGTCCAGGCCGCAGCGGGAAGCGATATAGGCAGGCTCCGCCTCGGCCACCGCCGAAAGCGACCCGAACGCTTCCATGATTCGCCTCGCCCGGGCCGGCCCGACTCCCTTGACGGCCTCGAGGACCGGGAAACCGAGCGCCTTCCCGCGCAGGCGCTGGTTCATGCCGGTCGCGAAACGGTGGGCTTCGTCGCGGATGGCGACGACGAGCCTCAGGGCAGCCGAATCCTTCGGAAGAACCAGAGCTTCTCCCGCGCCGTGAGGCCAAAGCTCCTCGTTTTCCTTGGCCAGCCCGACGACGGGCACGTCCAGGCCAAGGGCATCGAGCATTTCCCAGGCGGCGTTCACCTGACCGCGGCCGCCGTCGATGAGCACCAGGTCAGGCGTTTCGGTCTCATCGTTCACGATACGAGTGTAGTGCCTGGCCGTGGCCTCGCGCATCGCGCCGAAGTCGTCGATGGCGCCTTCGAGGCTCCTGATCTTGTATATCCGGTAGCGCTTCTTGTCAGGCACGCCGTTGCGGAACGACACAAGCGAGGCCACGGTGTGCTTGCCGGCGAGCTGGGCAATGTCGAAGCCCTCTATAAGTTCGGGCAGCGCGTCGAGGCCGAGCGCGGCCCTGAGCGATTCGAGGGCCTCCACGTCCCCGGCTTCGCGCCGGCGCTTGGCCAGGTCTTCGCGGGCGTTGTGCTCGGCCATGGCCATGGCGGCCTCGTGCCGCCGCTCGTCGGGTATCGACAGCCTGAAATCCGCTCCGAGCCCGGTACGCAGCCATTCGGCCGCCAACTCGAGCCCGGCGGCATCCTTGACGAAAAGTTCGGGCGGCGGTCGTCGGCCATCGCCATAATACATGCCGAGGAATTCCGCGGCCGCCTCGGCCTCCGAGCCGAAGCTGCGCTCCCGGAACAGGTCGCGGCCGACGAGCTTGCCGCCACGCGTCTGGAACACGACGAAGTCGACCAGGGAACCATCGAAAACCCATGCAACGTAATCGCGGTCCCCGGAGGCAAAGTCGACGACGCCGGAATCGCCGCGGAACTCTTCTATCGCCTGTATGGAGTCGCGCAGGGCGGCGGCCTTCTCGAACTGGAGCGACCTCGACGCCTCCGCCATGTCCGCCTTCATGACTGCAACCAGCGTTTCCGAGTCGCCGGAGAGGAGCGTCGCGACCCGCTCCACCTGGACTGCGTAGTCATCGCGGGTCGTCTTTCCGGCGCAGGGCGCGGAGCATCTGCCGATATGGTAGTACATGCACGGAGTCTCGCGTTTGCGAAGCGTCCTGCAGCGCCGGAGGGGAAAAAGCCTGCGGACCATATCGAGGTAGCGGTCGATGACGTCGGCGCTCGGATACGGACCGAAATAACGGCTGCCGTCGTCGATAATGCGCCTGGTCCTGAACACCCGGGGGAATTCCTCGTTGGTAATGCGGATCGCCGGATAGGTCTTGCCGTCTTTCAGGTTGATGTTGTAGCGCGGCGAGTGGCGCTTTATAAGGGTGTTCTCGAGGAGCAGTGCCTCGTATTCCGTCTCCGTCAGTATCCATTCGAGCGTAGCGGCCTTCGAAACGAGCATCCGCGTCTTCAACTCCCGCTTGCCGGAAAAGTAGGAATTGAGCCGTGCCTTGAGTGACTTGGCCTTGCCGACATAAATAACGGCGCCTGCGGTATCCTTCCAGAGGTAGACTCCCGGCGTTTCGGGGGCCTGTTTGGCGGTGAATTTCAATTGGCTTGAAGGCCGGGCTTTATTCTCGTCCATATTCTTCGATACTATGATAGTGAGGTTTCCGCAAAAAAGGGAGCCTTTCAGGCCACATGGGTCAATTTCACCTGGATCGAGGATCGACACAGCATGAATTCAAGAATACGTGGCCCGCGCAATATAGCATTCATCAGGGCGATCGCCACCGCGGCGACCCTCTCGGCGATGCTCGCCGCAACGATGCCAGCCTCAGGCGAAGATGTCCTCGTCGTCGATCCGGCGAGCCGTTCGCCGTCGTCGCCGCAACAGTGGAAATTCGACGGCACGGTGGTAGTTCCCGGGGCCGGTGGCCAGGAGATAGTACTCGAACCGGGACCATCGGGCGCCGGTTCCGATTCGGACCTCTTTGTCTCCTTCGACGGCGAATCTCCCGTGGACGACACGGGGCACTGGACCGTTGAAACGGTAGGACCCTATGTACGCTCCGACGATTCCAGGTTCGGTACCGGTGCCGGTACGTTCAGGGCGCCGGCCACGAGGCTGGTACTCAAACCCGGACCGGAGGCTCTTTTCGCCCCCGACATGCCGCTCGGCGACCTAACCCTTGAATTATGGCTCAAGCCGGCACGCGCTGACTCCGGCGAAATAGTATTCCTGTGGAAGGCCAAGAGGCGGGCCGGCTCGGCCTGGCTGTCGCAACAGATTTCGTGCATCATCCTGCGCAACCGCATGAACTTCGGTTTCCTGAATTTCTTCGCGGCTCCCGCTGGCAAGCCTACGACCTTCAACCTCCAGGGCATATCAGTCCTGGTTCCCGGCGCCTGGTCGCATCATCTCCTGAGGTTCGACTCGGCCACCGGCCTCGTTGAATACCTCATGAACGGCAAGACGGAGGCCATCGCCTGGGCAACCTCGACAGGCAAGCAGTCCGGCGACGTCTACGATCCGATATCGGGCGGTTCGGGCTGGCTCGAGATGGCGCAGAATTACTCCGGGCTCATCGACGAATTCAGCCTTCGCGGCACGTTCGTGACCGATCCGGTCCTCAGACGCTACCCTTCCACGGGGGGCACTGCGACGTCACCCATTTTCGACCTCGGCTCGACCAATTCGACGATACTCTCCATCCAGCCACAGGTCAGGTTGCCCGGCGAATCGGCGGTCCACTGGAGCTACCGGACCGGCGACAGCTCCGTCGGATGGCACGACGAGGCGCCTGGATGGATACCGTTCGCGCCGACCGCCCCGCTCGGCACGACCGGATCGCCTCCGAAAGGCCGCTACGTGCAGGTCAGGATGGCCCTCTATCCCGACGCGCGGGGAGAGGGATCGCCCGTCGTTTCTTCGGTACGGATAGTCCATGAACCCGATGCTTCCCCGACGCCGCCGGGTTCGATCTCGGCGGCTGCCGGCGACGGCCGATTGACGATACGCTGGTCGCGCGTATCTGAAAGCGACATCAAGGGCTATATGGTATACTATGGCCGTTCATCGGGAGATTATTTCGGGACAGGCGCCCAGGAAGGGCCGAGCCCCGTAAGGGTCATCGGGCAGGATTCGACGGGCATCACGCTTCACGGACTCAGGAACGGGGAACTGTATTTTATCGCGGTCGCCGCGTACGACGACGCAAATCCACCCCATATCGGGGAATTTTCGCGCGAACTTACAGCGCGGCCATCGAGGGTCTCGCCATGACCACAGCGAAGAAGGTTTCTGACAGTCTGCTGAGGGCCCAGAACGCGCTCAGGCTTCGCGACTTCGAGACTGCGGAACGCTACTCCCGCAAGAGCCTTCTCGAGGAGCCGACGTCGAAGGCCGCCCGGATGATACTGGGCACCGTCTACCTTCGTACCAACCGTCCCACGGACGCGCTGGCGGCGTTCTTGAGCGCCATCGAATCCGACTCCAAGGACGTGCGCGCCCTCGAAGGCATGGCAATCGCGTACCTCCGCCTGTCCAAGCCGAAAGACGCCCTCTCGGCTCTCGAGCGGGCCGTGGTGATCAAGCCCAATGACGCAGAGTTGCTCTTCAACCTTGGCAACGCGCACAAGGCGCTCGGGAACCTCCGTTCCGCAGAAATGTCGTTTACCGGGGCCCTTGAACTGGATCCCAAGCACGTCATCGCGTTCAACAACCTTGGGAACGTCTACATGGCGCTCGGCGACAACGCCAAGGCGGTGCAGGTTTTCTGGCGTGGCCTGGCAGTCGATCCCAACTATCCGTCATTCCACTTCAATCTGGGAATAGCGTACGAAGCCCTCGGCAAGCCCGCCGAAGCAATCACCGAATTCGAGGCTGCCGTCAAGGGCAGGCCGGGCTGGATAGAAGCGATGTCCCGCTACGGGGAATGCCTGGGCCGAAACGGCGAACACAAACGCTCGATCGACGTGTATTCCCAGATAATCGCGATCGATCCCCTGAACGCACCGGCCCGCAACGGCATCGGGCTCGCGTACGCCGAGGCCGGCAAGCCCGACGAGGCGGTGTCGTGGTTCAGGAAGGCTCTCGAGGCTGATCCAAAATTCCTCGACGCGGCAGTCAACATTCAGGGCGTCCTCGAGAAGACCGGTCGCTACGCGGAGGCCATAGGCGAAATACAGGCGCTCGTCGACCTGATGCCGGACAACGACGGGCTGCGGGTCCAGCTTGCGCGGCTTTACCGGGCACTCGGGCACCTGGACCTGTCCCTGGACACCATCACCGATGTCCTGCGCCGTTCGCCGAACGACATCGAAGCCCTCAAGATATATGGCGCCTTGCTCCAGTCACAGGGCAAGCCTGACAAGGCAAGGGAAGCCTACCGCAAGATAGTCAA
>PGXR01000122.1 GCA_002839245.1 Spirochaetae bacterium HGW-Spirochaetae-7
GAAGATGCTTCTCTGGCTACATCGGTACCTTTTTCGCCCATCGCAATTCCAATATTGGAAGCTTTCAAGGCAGGTGCATCGTTGATCCCATCGCCGGTCATGGCAACAATCTCCCTGTTCCTTTTCAGGGACAGGGTATGGCAGGTCAGGATAGCGGAACCGTACGCATTGCCGGTGTTCGGCTTCACGGTCGGCGCGACGCCGGAACGCGCGGCGTCATCGCTTGGTTCGCCGTCTCTCGCGCTCGAGGGCTCGTACGAATGGGTGCTGCCCGGCGAAGCCTGGCCGGTACGGCTACGCGGCCTGGTCGACCCGGGAGGCGCCATCAGGGAAGTCTACGTCTACCGGGCGGACTTCTAGGAACGGCCATGCCGAAGATATGCCTGTGCCTTACCGGCACCACGATAGCCCAGGATCTCGCCGCCCTCGAAAGGTTCAGGGACAAGGTTGACATGGTCGAGTTGCGGGCCGACTACCTTGACCCCGGCGAATTGTTCCACATCCGTTCCTTTCCGGAGAAAGCCGGCATTCCGGCGATACTCACCGTCAGGCGCCGTTCCGACGGTGGCAGGTTCGACCTCGGAGAAGGTGTGCGGCTCGTCATTTTCGGCCGGGGGCTCGCGTTCGCCGATTCGGACCAGCGAAAGAATTTCGCCTATGTCGACATCGAGTGGGATTTCCATATTCCATCGATACAGGAAGCTGCGCGCACCTTCGGAACCAGGATCATTCGCTCGAAGCATTACATGGACGGGATGCCCGAAGACATCGACAAGGTTTGGCGGGATTTGTCTGCCAGGCCCTACGAGATCCCCAAGCTGGCCGTCAACACGAAGGGCCTGAATGACGTCAACTCAGTCTTCAGGTTGTTCGAGGGAGGCACGGCCGACAAGGACAGGGTCGTCGTCAGCATGGGCGAATACGGTTTCTGCACCAGGGTACTCGCCGGGCGCCTGGGGAGCATGCTCGTCTACGCCAGCGCGAGCGGCGACGGTTTCGAGCCCGCCTCGCCTGGACAACTCGAACCGGCGAGCCTCATAGACACCTACCGCGTCAGGGATTACTCGCCCGAATGGAATCTCTTCGGCATCCTTGGCGGGCCTGCGGTCATCCACTCGCAGTCGCCGACCATCCATAACAGCGGATTTGCCGAGCTCGGTATCAAGTCGCTGTACCTGCCGTTCCCAGCTGATGACGTCGATCCCTTCATGGCCCTGGCAAAGCGCCTCGACCTGCAGGGCTTTTCCATTACCGTGCCGTTCAAGGAAAAGATCCTCCAGCGGCTTTCCCGGACTTCCGCCGAGGTGGATGCTATCGGGGCCTGCAACACGGCCGTCCGCGACGGCTCCGAATGGATAGGCTACAACACCGACTCCTACGGGTTCTCCGCCGACGTACGCCGCTTCCTGGGCGTCGAATCGCTCGACGGCGTCATGACGACGATCGTCGGCGCGGGCGGCGCCGCAAGAGCCGTCGCCTACGCGCTCAAGTCGCTCGGCGCCAAGGCCTGCGTCATAAACCGCAGCATGTCCAAGGCGAAGCGCCTGGCCGAGACGTACGGCTTCGAGTGGTCGGGCATGACCGAGCGGGCGGCGGACCTGATGGAGCGGTACAACGACCTGATTGTCCAGACCACGTCGGTAGGACTCGAAGGCGGCGAGGACGGGGATCCGATAGACTGGTACGAATTCAACGGCCGCGAGGCCCTGTACGAGACGATATACACGCCGCCGGAAACGCAGGTCATGCGGCGCGCCAGGGCGGCCGGGTGCCGCGTCTCCAACGGCCTCGGCATGCTGCAGGCCCAGGCCGAAGCCCAGTTCTCGCTGTTTACCGGAAAGGATTATCCATCATCGATACGCCGCGTCTAGACCCGGCGAAAGGAGGGCTCGTGCCCGACGTACACAAATCGGCCTTCGTGGCGGTCATCGGAAGACCGTCGGCAGGCAAGTCGACCCTGATCAACTCGATATGCGGCGAGAAAGTCGCCATAGTCTCACCCGTTCCCCAGACTACGCGCAACACCGTGCGCGGCATCAAGACGGGCGAGGGCTACCAACTGGTATTCCTCGACACGCCAGGCCTCCACGACTCCGAGAAGGCGATGAACAGGCGCCTGCGCGACGTCGCGCTGCACGCCCTGAAGGATGCCGACCTTGTACTCTACGTGATGGACACCACGAGGGCTCCCGGCCCCGAAGAGGAGGCCATCGTCACGCGCGTGGCTCCCTTCGCGGGCAAGACCCTGGTCGCCGTCAACAAGATCGACGCCAGGGAATCGGACATAGCCAGGGCCAGGCTCTACCTCGCCGGGCACATGTCGGGTGCCCGCGCCTTCGACATATCGGCCGAGAAGGGAACAGGCGTCGAAGCCCTCGTCGCGGCGCTCGCCGAGACGGCGCCGCCCGGACCCGCGTATTACCCCGCCGAATTCTACACCGACCAGGAACCCGTGTTCCGTATCGCCGAGACAATCCGCGAGAAGGTCTTCCTGCACACGAGGAACGAGGTGCCCCACGCGGTCTACGTCGAGTACAAGTCGCACCACATGCTCGACGACGGCACGCTCGTCTACGAAGGCGACCTCATCGTCGAGCGGGAAACGCAGAAGGGCATACTGATCGGGGCCGGCGGTTCGATGATTCGGCAGATCCGCGAGGAGGCGGAGCACGACCTCGGCGAGATATTCGACTACGCGGTCAGGCTGTCCATCAAGGTCCGCGTCGTTCCCGACTGGAAGAAGGACGACAGGATACTCAAGAAGCTTATCCAGTAGCAGCGTCGGAAGCCCGCAGCAGGCCCGCCGCCTGGCTTCGACGCCTACGCCAGCCCGTTGGACTTGGCGTAGGATGCGAGCGCTTCGTCGAAACCCCGTTCCATGCAGATGTCCAGGGCCGTCTCGGCGCGGGGGAAGATAGAGCACTCGAGCTTCCCGCGTTCGTCCTTCGAGAAATCGGACAGCACGTAGCCGGCGATGTCGTCGTGGTTGGGCCTGCCGATGCCGAAGCGCAGGCGCATGAAATCCGGCGTGCCCAGCCGCTCCTTCATCGAGCGCAGGCCGTTGTGCCCGCCCAGCCCGCCGCCCTTCTTGAACCCGAAGAAGCCGAAGCCCAGCTCGAGCTCGTCGTGGATGACCAGAATCTCGGCGGGTTCCACCTTGTAGAATCGCGCCAGCTCTGCGACGCTATCGCCGGACAGGTTCATGTACGTATCGGGAACGATGAACCAGACCCGGCCGGCGACTGTTTCCAGCTGCGCCCAGCGGCCCTTGAAGCCGTGCTTCCACGCGAGCGACCGGCCCAGGGCCAGTGACTCCAGGAATAGCCATGCGACATTGTGCCTGTTGCCCGAGTACTCGCGGCCGTGGTTGCCGAGGAACGCGTATAGCTTGATCATGCGGACCACAGCATAGCGAGCCGCCGAGGATTTGACCATCGGGCGGCCGCGGGGCTACACTGGCGACCATGAACGAAACGACATACGTACTGGGGCACAAGAATCCCGACACCGACTCGGTCGTCGCCGCTACGGCATACGCCCACCTGAAGCGCGAGCTCGGATTCCCGCAGTGCGTGGCGGCCAGGGCCGGCAAGATGAGCCCGCAGGCCGAGTACGTCTTCGAGCGTTTCGTGGTGCCGTTCCCGGTGTTCATACCCGACCTCGTGCCCAAGGTCGAGTACTACATGGGCGCCGGAGCGCGCGTCGTCGACCGGGGGACGCCGCTGTGGGACGCGTTGGCGATGATGAACCAGAGCGGCCAGAAGGCCCTGCCCATAGTGGACGAGGACGGGCGCTACCGCGCCATGCTCCATTACAGCTCGTTCGCCCAGAACATCCTCAAGAAAATCAACCCACACAAGAAGGCGGTCATCCCCACAAGCGTCTCGAGGCTCCAGGCAACGATCAAGGCCCAGCCGATATGCAGCTTCAGGCCCGACGAGCAGTTCAAGGCGCATGTCCTCGTGGCGGCCCTCGAGACTGAGAGCTTCAAGCGCCACCTGGACGCCGAGTCGAAGGACACCGTCATAATCATCGTCGGGGACAGGACCGACGTCCAGCGCTACGCCATCGAGTCCAGGGTGAGGGTGCTGATAGTCACGAACGGCACCCTGCTTGGCAGGGACCTCAAGGAGCTGGCCGAGGCCAACGGCGTCTCGGTGCTCGCCTCGCCGTACGACACCTCGAGTACCAGCCTCCTGGTCATCTACTCCACGCCGGTCGAGACCATGGGCGACGAATCGATCCGCACCGTCCGCCGGCACGAGACCCTCAGGCGCGCACGCGAGGCGATTGCCGAGAGCCCCAGCCGATCGGTGCCGGTCCTTGACGAGGACGGCAGGGTCGTCGGCCTCTTCGACGAGGGAGACCTGATACGCGAACCCAACGTCAGCCTGATACTCGTCGACCACAACGAGCTGGGGCAGGCGGTCGAGGGCGCCGAGCACTACCGCATCATCGAAGTGATAGACCACCACCGCCTCGGCGCTTTCAGCACCCGCTACCCCATCACCTTCATCAACCGCGTCGTCGGCTCGACGAGCACTATCATAGCGTCGATGTACCGCGACGCGAAGGTCCCCATCCCCAAGCCTATCGCGTCGCTGCTCCTGGCCGGCATCCTGTCCGATACGCTGATACTCAAGTCGGCGACCGTCACCGACATCGACCACGAGATGGCGGAATACCTGTCGAACATTGCCGACCTTGAAATCGACGAGTTCGGGCGGGATATCATGAGCTCAGCGAGCATAGTCTCCAAGAAACCGGTGGCGGAGATAGTCAGGCTGGACATGAAGGAGTACGGCGCGGCGAACGTGTCGTTCACCGTGAGCCAGGTCGAGGTGCAGTCGCCCCAGGAGATACTCGAGCGCTCGGCGGAGGTCGCATCGGAGCTGGCCGCGCTGCGCATGAAGGGCGAGCACTACTTCAGCGCGCTGATGGTCACCGACATCACCGAGCTGTCGAGCATACTGTTCGTCGAGGGAGACAAGGAATTCGTATCGATGCTCCGTTTCCCAAGGCTCGACGAACGTACCTTCGAACTCAAGGACGTGCTGTCGCGCAAGAAGCAGCTCGTGCCGCTCCTCATCGAGCTGACGGAGAAGGTGGTCGGACCCTAGTCCGTCTCCCGGCCCGCCCCTCGCCTGAAACTGGCAACGAAGCCATCCCTGGACAGGTAGTTGCTCTGGGCGACCAGGGAGCCGCCGCGGTAGAAGCGGACGTAGGGAACCGAGCGGTTGCCCAGGACGTCTTCTTTCCACGCCATGAACGGCTCGTAAAAATCCTCGTTGTCGTACTCGAGGTAGAACGCCTTTGCTCCGGAAGCCTCGACCGCGGCGTCCAGCCAGGTCGACATCATCGACCATTGCGGGCACCAGCTCTGCGTCAGCACCACCGCCACCAGGTCAGCCGCCCCGACGACGTCCTGCCCGAAATCACTGCCGTCCATCGCCTCGGCGCACTGGGCCGCCGTCAATTTCATCGCCGCAAGTCCCATGCTTTTCCGCTCCTCAACCGCCCGACATCAGGTGCGCCGCCTCGACGACATCGCCGTCGGCAACCCGCGCCGTATCCCATTCATCCCTTGCCACGAGCACGCCGTTCACCTTCACGATGATGAGCGGGAACGACCATGACTTGGCCGCGAGGAGTCCCCTGACCGACAGGTGGTCCGGTTCGAGACACTCCGTGCTTCCGTTCAGCTTTATAGTCATACCTTGAATATACCATCAAACCCGCCTTGTCATCACCTGTGTACAAACCCGTCACGAGGCGTATACTGCAGCGATGCGGAGCAGCGGCGGAGCAAGACTCAAGCGTATAATCATCCTGCCCTTTTTCATCATCATCTCCGTCGGCTTCGCCCTGTCGTGGGGGATGTACGTCTACGGCTCGAGGATAGCCCTCGGGGACGCCGTCTCCTCGATCATGACGGCGTCTTCGGAACGCATCGCCGAGGAAATTGCCAAGCGATTCGAGAGCGCCGCCCATGCCGCGGGCACCAACGCCGCCTTCCTCGGCACGATCCTCGGCGACCCCGTTCCGAACCCTTTGAAGCCGACCGAGATACGCAAGATATTCCTGGAACAGCTCCGGCTGGATATGGGACTGGCCATACTGGCCCTGGGCACCGAGGATGGCGAATACCAGGAGGCGCAGCGGCAGCCCGGCGAAGCGTTCAGGGTAGGCAGCGCCGGCGTTTCAACCGCGGGGGCCCTCGTCTTCCGGCCCGTCCTCGAGGATGATTCCTTCGGCGCCCCCAACCAGAGCGTTCCCGGCTACGACCCGCGCAACCGCCCCTGGTACAAGGCCGCCATCTCCGCCGCCGGCCCGGCCTGGAGCGCTCCGTACACGCTGTACTCGAACGCGGACCTCGCCGTCGCCGCCACCGCGCCGGTGTTCAGAGCCGGCTCGATCATCGGCGTCGTCTCGGCGACCATAACGCTCGGCACGCTCTCGGAATACCTGTCCGTGATCAAGGAAGCCGAACACGGGGTCATTTACGTCACCGATTCCGTCGACATGCTCATCGCTTCGTCATCGGCGCCTATTCTCGACCGGGAAGGCAAGCGGACCCTGGCTTGGGACAATCCAGATCCCCTGGTTGCCGCCATAGCCGAAGCAGTGAACCAGGCGGCTCCGAGGGCTGCGACGGCTTCCCGGAGCAGGTTCTCGTTCCGCCTGAACGGCAATCGTTATCTGGGGCGAGCGGTTCCCTTCGCTCCCAACCTTGACCTCGACTGGACGATAGTCATAGCCGTGGAGGAGCGTTCGTACGCCGAGAAGCTGCTCGAGGCCGACATACGGAACTTCGTACTGTTCGTGCTGTTCCTTGTCGCTTCCTTCGTAGTCGGCTGGTTCGTCGTTGACGACATCACCAAGCCGATACGCGCGCTCGCCGACGGCGTCGATGCCTTCAGGCCCGGCGCCGCCATCCCGGCGGAGCTGACCGCCTTCGCTACCCACAAGAATGAGTTTGGCAAGCTGTCGCGGTCCTTCCTGGCCATGAAGATCCGCCTCGACGAGAGTTTCGGCGCCATCGAGGCGAGCCTCGCCGAGAAGGAGGTCCTCCTCAAGGAAGTGCACCACCGCGTCAAGAACAACCTGCAGGTCGTATCGAGCATCCTGTCCATACAGTCCGGTACGATAGCGGATGAAGCGGCAAAAAAATCCTTCGATGAGTGCCAGGACAGGATTCAGGCCATGGCATTCGTCCACGAGGAAGTCTACCGTACCGGCTCCTTCGTCGAGCTCGGTATGTCCGACTACCTGCGCCGCATATGCGAATCGCTCCGCCAGGGCAGGTTGCAGGGTGCGTGCGACACCTCCTTCAGCGTCGAGGTAAACGACGAAGCCGCCCTGTCCCTGGACAAGGCCATCCCTTGCGGCCTCATCGTCAACGAGCTTGTCACCAACTCGCTCAAGCACGCCTTCAACGGGCGGGAACTGGGCAGCGTTTCAGTATCTTTCCATCGTGATGGCCCAGCCTGGCGGCTCGCCGTCGCCGACGACGGTGTCGGCATGAATGCCGACGGCCGCGCGGAGCTTGCCGGTGCCAGCGGGACCGCCAATATGGACGGCATAGGCCACCAGCTCGTGGAGGGTCTTGTCGTCCAGCTCCGCGGCACCATTACCTACGACGCCACGGCCGGCGGCGGCACGTCGGTGTCCGTCACCTTCCCCGCCTGAAAAGACGAGGCAGCAATCTCGTTTCGGATACTGAAACGCCTCTGTCAGAATTTACGGTTGCGGTTCTTTCAGCCCCCTCATATACTGATAAGCTCACTGGTACTATACTGAGGATCCACGATAAGAGACTTAAAAAGGAGGTCAACTACCGTGATCAAATACCTCAAGCTCGACGACGCCAAATGCGTCGGTTGCATGAGTTGTACGTCCGCCTGCTCCAGGGCATACGCGAAGGAAGACAACCCGGCCAAGTCGAGGATACAGGTCCTCGCTCTGGGTTCGGGCCGGTTCCACCTGGTCGCCTGCGACCAAGAATGCCGCAAGTGCGTCGCCGAATGCCCAGTCCAGGCCATCACCGTGAACAGGCAAGGCGTGGTGATGATCGACAGGAAATTGTGCGTCGGTTGCCTCGCCTGCGTCGCCGTCTGCCCCATCGACGCGATGAGGTTCTTCCCGGCGGAACCGGTGCCGTTCAAGTGCATCGCCTGCGGCATCTGCACCAAGGCCTGCCCGAAAGGCGCGCTGGAGATAGCCGAAAAGGAAGACAGCCCGGCTTCCCGGTTCCCGTTCGAAGCAGCAGCCGCCGTCAACCGTGACGCCGGCATGCTCCCCGGGGAGGCCTCCCGATGAAAGCCGCATTCGACATGAAGGACTTCAAGCTCCTGTCGGAGACCCGCTTCGACAGGAAACCCGTCCACCGCGGATACGCCATGCGGACCATGCACGTCGATGTCGGCGCGCGCATGATGACCGAGAAGCCGGTTTCGGAAGAGATGAAATCCAGGTTCACCGGCGGCAAGGGATTCGGTCTCCGCCTCCTGTGGGACGGGACGAAGGCCACGACGAAGTGGGACGACCCCGAGAACGAGATAGTCATAGCCATGGGTCCGGTCTGCGGCAACACCAACTATCCCGGCTCCGGCAAGAGCCTCGTCGTCAGCCTGTCGCCCATGACCGGCGTACCGATAGACTCGAACGTCGGTGGTTACTTCGGCCCCTACCTCAAGTTCGGCGGCTGGGACGCACTGGAAATACAGGGCAAGGCAGATCGCGAAACCATCGTCTTCATCGACAACGTCGAGGGCGTCGTTCGATTCTACGAATCGCCCGAGGGCCTGCAACAGGATACACACCTCCTTTCGGAAGAGCTTACCCACGCGTTCGCCGGCGGAGGCTCTTCGGTCGATCCCGCCGAACTCCAGGCAATCTCGGTGATATCAGCCGGCCGCGGCGCCGACCATTCGCCGATGGGGCTCCTCAACTTCAGCCTCTATGACAAACGGCGCGCCGGCATCCGCGTGAAGCAGGCTGGCCGCGGCGGCATAGGCCGCGTGCTCCGCGACAAGAAGATACGCGCCCTCGTCTGCCGCTACCGCGGCGTCGTCCAGAACTCCAACGACTCGGCCGATCCCGCAGAGGTGCAGCGCCTGGGGCTCAAGCTCCACCGCGAGATAATCGTCAACGACGACAGGCAGTGCAAGATGCGCAAGCAGGGCACCGCCCACCTGATGGAAGTGATGAACGACTACGACCTCCTGCCGACGAAGAACCACAAGTACGGCCAGGACCCCCGGGGCCCCGAGATAGCAAGCTGGGTTTGGGAAAAGCTGCTGTCGCAGGACGTTCCCGACGGATGCTGGTTCGGCTGCACCCTCGCCTGCGCCCACGCCGCCGACCACTTCCTCCTCGAGACCGGCCCGTACAAGGGCACCAAGGTCTGCGTCGACGGCCCCGAG
>PGXR01000123.1 GCA_002839245.1 Spirochaetae bacterium HGW-Spirochaetae-7
TCCGCGAAACCGCCTCGGTAGACTATTACGTCACCTTCGACTCCTTCGCCGTAGGCGCCGCATGGGGCGACTATCTCGTGAAGAACGCTTCCGGCAAGGGCAACAACCTGTACCTGTACGCCGGCGCAGCCTCCGACAACAATGCCTTCATCTTCTTCGACGGCGCCTGGAGCGTACTGCAGCCCAAGATCGCCGACGGCACCTTCATCGTCCGCAACTCCACCGAAGCCGTAAAGCTTATGTCCAAGGCCAAGCTCAGCCGCGAGGAACTGGGCAAGATCATCGGCCAGGTCACCACCGACTGGAACTTCAGCGTGGCCAAGAACAAGGCCGAAGCCGATACGACCAAGGCCAAGAAGGCATTCAAGGGCACGGTATTCATCTGCGCTCCGAACGATGGAACCGCCCGCGCCATAGCCGATGTCTATTCCGCCGACCGCGACGTGAAGAAGTTCTACATCACCGGACAGGACGCGGAAGTCGCCTCCGTCCAGTACATCATCAACGGCAAGCAGTCCATGACCGTGCTCAAGGATGTCCGCGTCCTGGTCAACGATGCCATCGCCGCGGCCGTCGCCTACCTCAAGGGCGGCACCCCGGCCAAGACCACGTCCTACAACAACGGCAAGGTCGACGTTCCCGCCAAGCCGTCCGCCATCATAACGGTCACCAAGGAAAACGTGAAGGCGACCATAGTGGATTCCGGCTACTATCCTTCCAGCTATTTCTCCGGGCTGGAATGATCATCAGCATAATAATTGATTAAAAAAGGGGCGAGCGGTCAGGCCGCCCGCCCCGTCTTTTAGAACCTGGCACCAACGATCGAAAACGGAGGCCGGTACAATGATCGCTCCCATTCTCGAGATGAGGAACATTACCAAAACCTTCCCCGGCGTGCGCGCCTTGAGCGAGGTGAGCTTCAGCGTAGCGAAAGGGGAAATTCATTGCCTGGTCGGCGAGAACGGCGCCGGAAAGTCAACGCTGATGAAGGTGTTGAGCGGCGTCTATCCCCATGGCGACTATTCCGGGGACATTCTCCTTGAAGCACAGTCCCAGAAGTTCAGGAATATCGCGGACAGCGAACACGCCGGCATCGGCATCATATATCAGGAGCTTGCGCTGGTCCCGGACATGACCGTTTACGACAACATCCTCCTCGGACACGAGCTGAAGTCCGGCCTGACGGTCAACCTCAACGAAACGATCAAGCAGGCAACCGAGATGCTCGCGAAAGTACGTCTCCAGCTCAACCCGTCCACGAAGGTAAGGGACCTGGGCGTAGGCAAGCAGCAACTCGTCGAAATAGCCAAGGCTCTGTGCCGCGACATCAAGATACTGATTCTCGATGAACCGACAGCCGCCTTGAACGAGGATGATTGTGACAATCTCCTGGACATTCTCCGCGGCCTCAAGCGGGACGGCGTCACCAGCATCATGATCTCCCACAAGCTCAAGGAGGTCATCCACATAGCCGACACCGTAACCGTGCTGCGCGACGGACAGACCGTGTGTACCCTTGACGCGTCGCGCGGAGAAGTATCCGAAGGGGTACTCATCAAGCACATGGTCGGCAGGGAGATAGACGACGTCTTTCCCAAGCGCAAAAAGAAAATTTCCGACGAGGTCGTCATGCAGGTCCGGGACTGGACCGTCTACTCGCACGGCCTCGGCAGGACGCTGCTTTCTGACGTCAACTTCGATGTCCACAAGGGAGAGATCGTGGGATTCGCCGGCCTCATGGGATCCGGCCGCACGGAACTGGCTCACAGCCTCTTCGGCAACCCCGACGGCTACCGTCTCAACGGCGAGATCAAGATAGAAGGAAAGGTGTCGAAGTTCACCGAACCCCGCAACGCCATCGACGCCGGCATAGCCTACGCGAGCGAGGACCGCAAGAAAAACGGCCTTATCCTGATCCAGGACGTCAAGCAGAACGTCACGCTGGCCAACCTCAAGGCCCTGGCGACCAGGGGCGTGGTAGACGCCAACGGCGAGGCCAAGGTTGCCGAGGAGTATCGAACGGCCCTCTCCATCAAGACGCCGAGCATCAACCAGAAGGTGCTCAACCTATCCGGTGGAAACCAGCAGAAGGTCTCGATTGCAAAGTGGCTTTTCGTCAAGCCGAAGCTGCTGATCCTGGACGAGCCTACGCGGGGCATCGACGTCGGCGCCAAGTACGAAATTTACACGCTCATGAACAAGCTAGTCGATCAGGGCATGAGCATCATCATGATATCAAGCGAGCTTCCCGAAATTCTCGGGATGAGCGACCGTATCTACATCGTTTCATCTGGCAGGATAACCGGCGAGCTACCGATAGCGGAAGCCACGCAAGAAAAAATCATGCAGCTGGCCACGAGCTGAGGAGGTCCACGTGATACTCAAGGATTTTCGCGCCGTCATACGGAACAACATTCGGGAATACGGCATGTACATCGCGCTGGTGGTCATCATGGGGATCTTTACCATAGCCACAGACGGAGTGTTCATATCATCGCGCAACATCGCCAACCTCCTGAACCAGACGGGGTATATCGCCGTTCTCGCCATAGGCATGACCCTCGTGATAGTCATACGGCAGATTGACCTGTCCGTGGGCTTCCTCTCGGGCTTCCTCGGCGCACTGGCGGCGATAGCGATGACTTCATGGGGATTTCCGGCCTGGGCCGCCATACTGGCCGCGCTCGCCATGGGAACCCTGGCCGGCCTCCTGACGGGATTTTTCGTCGCGCAGGTAGGCATTCCCTCGTTCGTCGCGTCGCTGGCCGGATGGCTCATCTATCGCGGCGCCCTGCTCCTCGCGACGCTCAAGAAAGGGACCATCATCGTCCCGGACGATGCCTTCAACGCAATCGGGAACGGCTATATTCCCGACATTTTCCCGGCCGAGACGAGCTTCCTGCCCGAGCTGCACAAGTTGACGCTTCTGCTGGGACTCCTGGCCATAGTATGGTTCATTTTCCAGTCGCTGCGCGACAGGAAAAACCGCGTTGCCTATGGCTTCGAGGTGCTGCCGGCGGACATGTTCATTCTCAAGCTTGTGTTCATCTCCGTGATACTGAGCCTGATCACCTGGGTGGTCGCCGGATACAACGGGATGTCCTGGACCCTGGCCATAGTCCTCGTCGTAGTGCTCGCGTATCATTTCATAACGACCAAGACGGTCCTTGGGCGGCACATCTACGCGGTGGGAGGCAACCCCGAAGCCGCGGAACTGTCCGGCGTCAGCGTAAAGAAGATAACCTTCTGGGTATTCGGTTCCATGGGAATGCTGTGCGGCCTCTCCGGCATCCTGTTCACCTCCCGCCTGCAGTCGGCCACGACTACGGCGGGCACCCTCTTCGAGCTGGACGCGATCGCCGCGGCGTACATCGGTGGCGTATCGGCCGCGGGCGGCATAGGCAAGGTGACGGGCTCCCTGATGGGTGCCATCGTCTACATGTCGCTGACGAGCGGCATGAACCTCCTCGGCACCGACATATCGCTGCAGTACATCATCCGCGGCGCCGTGCTCGTCGCGGCCGTGGTATTCGACGTGACCACCAGGAAAGCCAAGTCCTGAGGGCGGCCGTCAGTCGGCGGCAAGCAGGGCCAGCTGGCTTTCGTCGAGGAAAGTCCATTTCCCGGGCGGCAGGCGAAGATCGTCTAGCCTGAGCCGCCCAATGGCAATCCGCTCCAGGGCCGCGCAATGGTTGCCTGCCGCGGCGAGCATACGCTTCACCTGGTGGTACTTGCCCTGCTCCAGGACTATCTCGAGCCGCCATTCATCCAGGGCTTCGCAGGTGACTGCCTGCAGCGGCGCCGGCTCGTCGACGAGCTGGACGCCAGCCTTCAGGGCCGCCACCAGCTCCGCCGTGACCGGCCGCGCCGTCGTCGCTCGGTATACCTTGGGCACGTGCCGCCTTGGCGACGACTGGGCGTGTATGAATGCGCCGTCGTCCGACAGCAAGAGCAAGCCGGTCGTGTCATGGTCGAGCCGCCCGACGGGTTGCAGGTTTCTCTCGGCGAACTGCTCCGGGAAGAGCGTAAGCACCGAAGGATGGTGGCTGGGCTTTCGCGAGCACTCGATGTCGCCCGGCTTGTTGAGCGCCAGGTACAACTTCTCCCGGTACAGCCAGGTCTCGCCGTTCACGCCGAACTCCAGCCCGGCGGTATCGTAACCGCGGGTATAATCGGGAGCGCCCTGGCCGCCCACCTGGACAAAGCCCCCGGATACGAGAGCCCGGCAACCCTTGCGGGAGCCGAAGCCTTGCGACTGCAATATCTTGTCGAGGGTCATCATGGAGCCAAGTTTAGCCCGTCCGCGCCGGGCGTGTCAAAAGCAGGACTGGTTCCAGGCCGAGCGGGAACCGTAGCCCGAGGGCCCGTCTCCGGAACGCCGGCTTTCAGTCTCCCATCATGTCGGCCATGAGGCTGTCGACGTCTGCCTGGTCCATGTCGGCCTTGCGCTCGTAGGCCAGTTCCTGGTTGGCGGCCCGCAGCTTGCGCAGCAGGCTGTAGATCACCACGAGGAGCAGCTTGTTGCCGCCGACAGGTTGGCTCCTGATAAAGGCGCTCAGGTCGCTCCGCTGCAGCCTGAGGAGGGTCACGTCCTGGGCTGCGCTGACCGAGGCGGTGCGCTTGACCTTGATGAACAATCCGGCTTCGCCGAAGACGTCGCCCGGTCCAAGCGTACACATGTAGACGTTCCTGAGGGCTCCGTCAAGGGTCGCCTCCTCGACGCTCACGTTGACCGTCCCCTGGAGGATGGCGAAAAACCAGGGACTGATCTCGTCTTCCTTGAGGATGGGCTCGTCGGCGTGGTAACTGAGGATGTCCGATTTCCCGAGGAGGATGTCGAGTTCGACAGGCGACAGGTATTTGAAGGTAGTAACCTCGGCAGCCCTGTGACGCCAGGCGGACTTGTCGTTTATTTCCTGCATAGCCCGATAATATGCCACAGAACGGAGCTATTCAACGGCTTTGCCGCCGTCCGTGGAGAACTGCTGATTCTCCTGAAGGAGTTGGTTGATGGCCTGGTTCACCGCGCCGCTCTCGTCCTTCGCTGCCGCCGTGCGCCTGAGTATCTGTGCCGACCGCTCGTTGTATAGCTTGAGTCCGGAGATTCCCTCGGAGAGAAGACCCACGGTGGACTTGAGGGTGTCGAAGGTTTCGGCGAAGGAATCGGAAATGCGACGCTGGCGCTCGCCGCTTTCATTGATGGTACCCGCGAGGTCTGCGATCGATCGAACTCCCTGGACGAGGGCCCTGTTGTCATCCAGGAAGTCATCCATCGTTCGAGCGATGTTCGAAATCAGCTCGTAGGCTTTCTGCGTCTCCTCCATCATCTGGTAGAGGGCCGAAGCTACCGACTGGATGCCATCGGCGCTGCCCTTTATCTCGCCGTTCATCGTCCGTACTATTCCGGCAATTTCCTTGGTACGGCCGCCGGAGGAATCGGCGAGGTCGCGCACCGCCTCGGCTACCACCGCGAAGCCCGAGCCGGCGGAACCGGCGTGGGCGGCTTCGATGGCGGCGTTCATCGCGAGGAGGTTGGTCTGGCTGGAAATCTTGGCAAGGGTACCGACTATCTCAAGGGTCTTGCTCTGGTACTCAGCAAGCCCGTTCACGCTCTCGATGGTCTTGCCGAGGATGCCGCGCCCGCCTTCGGCCAGGCTGCTGAGCTTCTTCGTGATTTCGTCGGCTCGCCCGACATCGGAGCGTATCGACTCGACCGCCTTCACGATGCGGTCCTGCGAAGCCGAGTGCGCGTCCACCAGCGCTTTCTGCTGTATAGCAGAATCGCTGACCGCGTCCACCGACGAGAGAAGGGCCGCGAGGTTTTCCTGTGCCGTGGCCGATGCGCTCCCGAGGGTTCCGGAAGCGAGGTACAGCTCGTCATTCTTGTGCATGTACGATGACAATATCTCGCTTATGGCGTCGAAGGAGGAAGATATGGCTCCGTTGCTCAGGTCGGCTTCCTTCTTGAGTTCCCCGACCTTGGCCATCATCTGAGATACCGAGGCGAGCGCGTAGCGGCTCTTCTCCCACTCGCCCACGCTGATCTTGAGAAGGTTGTCCTGAAGTCGGGTCAGGTACAGCATTATCGAAGCGGCCACCGCGAAGGTGACGACGACTATTGCCCGCCTGCCCAGGGCGGCAGGATCCCCGCTCAGGGTCGTGCAGACGGTGATCGCGACGGCGAAAAACGCTCCCATCCCTCCGGCGAAAGTTGCGGACACCATGATGCCCGCCGGCATCATGATAATCAGCGACAGTCCGACGATAGAGGTCAGCACGACACCATAGTCCTGGTCCTTGCCGAGCGCGGGTTTTGCCAGGATGCCGATGAAGATAAGCGAGATGAAGACGAGAAGAATCGCGCTTCCCAGCCTGTCCTTGCCGTTGAGCACGAAGACCATGCTTACGAGGATGAGCACGGCAATCGTCGATGCTCCGTAGCCGGCGACCTGATTGTGTATCACTAGAAAACTCAGCGGTATGAGCGCCAGAGCGGCCACGCCTATCATTAGGAGGAAGATCAGGCTGACACGCTTGCGGCGAAGGTCGAAGTATTCCTCGACATGCAGACCGACCGGGCTCTTGCCGATAATACGCATGAATTCTTTGAACATGCGGGAATGTTAGCTCATGCCCGACTGTTTTGCAATTTATTTTTTATTGGTATATGCTCCTGCCCACTATGGACGGCAGAAACAGGAATGACATCCACGCGGGTCTCAAGGTCTCGATCGTACTCAAGGAAGACCAGCGTACGGGAAGGCGGACCGAAGGCGTAGTGCAGGACATCCTGACCAATTCGCCATCGCATCCTCACGGCATCAAGGTACGACTCGAATCAGGCCAGGTCGGGCGAGTTCAGGAAGTGCTGCCGTAGCGCATGTGCTGCGGCTACGGGACGCTTGTCACCTTATGTTCTCTACCAGCTGCACTTTCAATCCGTCGGGATCCTGGATGTAGATGAACCTGATGGACGGGTTTGGCTGGAACGGGCCTGAGAGTATCGGGATGCCCTTCGAAGCCAGCAACTCGTTGACCTTGCCCATCGACTCGACGACAAAACCAAGCGATATGTCCTTGCCGAAACCAACATCCTTGGTAGCCTTGTTCCAGATCAGCTCGACCTGCGTCTCGCCCTCGCCGAGGAAGACTATTTCCATGTCAGGGTTCGGCTGCATCCTTCGGACGAGCTTGAGCCCGATGATATCCTGGTAGAAGGCCAGGGATCTCTGCATTTCCCTGACCGTAATCGTTGTCCAGCAGTACTTCATGGTGCCTCCAGGCAAGAAAGACTATTCAATCCCGCTCTCAAAAGCAAGCGAAAAAAAGCCGGCGGGACAGCCAGAAGCCGTCCCGCCGGTTCAATCGGACAATCGCTTACTTGCGGTTGATGTTCAGAACGCCGGCCATCTTCACGATGGTGCCGTCGAAGGTGAGCTGGAGAGCGCCTTCATAGCCGACGAGATCGGAGTTGGCGACGTCGGCGGTGATGTCGCCGGTCTTCTGCGTGCTGGTGCCGATGACCTTGCCTCCGGCGATCCTGGCGTCCCAGACCTTGGCCCAGTCGACCGTGGCGGCGGTGCCGTCGGCGGAGAACTCGGTGGATATGACCTGGGGACCCTCGCCGACGATGTAGCCGATCTTGCGGGCCTGGACGGTGACGCCGGGGAATACGAACTTGCCGGACTTGTCGGTGGTCAGTTCGTTGGCGGTACCGCGGTGGATGTAGCGGATGCGGATCGAGCCGTCGGCGTTCTTGACCACGCTGAGGGCGTCATCGGTCATCTGCTCGTGGCTGGCGATAGGATAGAGGAAGAAGCCGCGGAGTCCACCGGGGAGGATCTTCTTGCCGAAGATGTCGTTGCGATAGTAGTTGAGGACAAAGGTAGACTCGGACTTCGAGGCGCCGGAGACGGCGTCGTACTGGTCCTTGGTGGCCGAGGCGACCGGGCCCTTGAAGGTCAGGTAGTTGCCCGCGACATCGGCGGCGGCGACGTTGACTTGATAGTCAATGGTCAGCGTGGGGACGGGAGCGGCGGGAGCGGCGGCAGCCGGGGCAGCTTCCTTGGATCCCATGGCGGCGACGAGGCTCGTGAGAGCGAGCATCATCATGAGAAGAACGAGTGCTTTCTTCATGGAAGACTCCTGGAAAATTCATTGGCAACACGAAGTGCTGCAAAATCAAAGGATTTTGTCTATATGACGCTATACCTAAGGATTCCAATTAAGTATCGTGCAAAAATGCAATATTGTCAATTGGATATATTCTTATAGTTGAAATTGTACCCAATGAACGTGTTTCAGTTGTTTAAAGGTGGCCCAAGAAATGGCCCGGTCGCCTTTTCAAGACGGCCGGGCCGGTTGCGCTAGACAGGATGAAAGCGGCCAGCCGGGTCAGCCGCCGGCCTTGCTCTCGGCGCCGAGGTAGGAATCACGGACGGCCGGATCCTTCGCGATGTCGCTGGCCTTGCCCTCGCGGACGATGCGCCCCTGCTCGAGGACGTAGGCGCGGTCGGCTACCGCGAGCGCCTTGAAGGCGTTCTGCTCGACGAGGAGTATAGTCTTGCCGAGCTTGTGGATTTCCCCGATTATCTCGAAGACCGTCTTGACCAGGAGCGGCGCGAGCCCGAGCGAGGGTTCGTCCATGAGCACCAATTCTCCATTGGTCATCAGGGCCCTTCCCATCGCCAGCATCTGCTGCTCGCCTCCGGAGAGCGTACCGGCAATCTGCTTGCTGCGCTCGGCAAGCCTGGGGAAAAGCGCATAGACGCGTTCAAGGTCCGCGGCGATCGCCTTCCTGTCGTTGCGCAGGTATGCGCCCATGTTAAGGTTGTCCTCTACCGACAGGTTGGCGAAAATGAGGCGACCTTCGGGAACGTGGCACATGCCGTCGCGGACGATCAGGTCGGGTCGCTTCGAGAGCTGCTTGCCCCTGAAGAGTATCGAACCGGCCGCAGGCTTCAGGAATCCCGAAACGGCGTTGAGAAGCGTCGACTTGCCCGCTCCGTTGGCCCCTATTATCGTCACGATCTCGCCTTCGCTCACCGTGAGCGATACGCCCTTGAGAGCTCTGATACCGCCGTAGGACACGTGGAGGTTTTCTACCTGCAGCATGATTACTCGTCCCCTCCGCCGAGATAGGCCTCGACTACCCGCTTGTCGCCGCGAATCGCGTCCGGCAAGCCGTCGGCCAGTTTCTGGCCGAAGTTCAGCACGACGATATGCTCACACAGCCTCATGACCAGGTCCATGTGGTGCTCGATGACCAGTACCGTCAGCTTGAAGCGGTCCCTGACTTCGCCGATGAGGCGCATGAGCTGCTCCGTCTCGTCGGGGTTCATACCCGCCGCGGGTTCGTCCAGCAGGAGCAGCCTTGGGTTCAGGGCGAGCGCGCGGGTT
>PGXR01000124.1 GCA_002839245.1 Spirochaetae bacterium HGW-Spirochaetae-7
ACCACCTCGGCCTTGCCATCCCCTTCGAAGTCGAACACCGAGCTTCCCGTCGCGGACGAGTCGTTCCACCTCGGCCGCCAGTTCGGGGTCCTTGAGGATGGATAGGTGAGCCTCGAATATCTCGGCCTTCAGGTCGCCGAGCTCTGCCCTGGTCCTGTCCCGCAGGCCCTCGAGTTCAGCCTTGGCCGCGGCGACGGCCGTCTGGTAGCGCTCCATTTCGACCTCGGGAGTATCGGCGCTAAAGGCGCATGCCCCCGTACGGCTGACCGGGACTGCGGCGAGTACGACTGCCCGTGCTATCGCTATGCCCGGGGAAGCCGCTATGCCACGTATGACGGTGGACATGGCGCTAGTCCTTTTCCGGGGCGTCGCCCCTCTCAGGGGCTATGACGGAGAGCAGTTCGCTGGCCGTAGCCGCGTTGATCAAACGGTCGAGCATCTCGTCGTCGACGCATATCTGGGCTATTTCTGTAAGAAGGTCGATATGCTCCTCGCCGAGCGCGGCTACCGCAACCAGGAGCCTGGCAACGTTGCCCTTGCCGAAGTCGACGCCGCCGGGAACCTGCACGATGGCCAGGCCCGTGCGCTTGACGTAGCGCCTTGACGCCTCGGTGCCGTGCGGCAGCGCGACACCATTGCCGATGTAGATGGTCGACATCTCGTCGCGCGCCACCATCGCGTCTATGTACGGACGTTCGGCATATCCTGCGGCCACGAGCAGCTCGCCGCAGGCCCGTATCGCGGCAACCTTGTCGGGGAACGAAGCGCCCAGGAGTACTGTCTTTTCCGAAAGCAGTCTTTCATCCATCGTGTTCATGCTCCTTGCGCAGGGGTGGATCGGAAATACCGGTCCAGGTACCGCGAATAATGATATTTTATTGACGTCTCGTCCGCGGCTTGCAGTATTTCAACCGTTTTTGCGTCGAGAAGGGAGACGCTTATCTCGCTCAGGATATCCTGGGTCTCCCGGTCCAGCGATCGGGGCGCCAGCATGAGGGCGAGCCGCGTCGGCGCGGTTTCCCAGCATGCAGCGGGCGCGGGAACCTCGCCAGGGAAGGCGTGCAGGCTCAAGGAGGAGACGGAGACGCCTTCGCTCCGGGCGTGCAGGAAAAGCACGCGGCTCGAAGGCAGGAGAATCCCGAAATCCCTCGATCGCTCGCGAAGGTCGTCAAGCGCCACGGCCTTGTCGTTGACGAGCCCCGAGAGCGCGCACCGCTCCACCGCGGCGGACAGGAATCCATCCCAGTCGTCGCCACAGCTCGCCTCCGGGTACACCGTTATGCGTTCGAGCACGCCTATGACGGCCTGGAGCTGCCTGCCCCGTAGCCGCAGTTCCTCGAGCGTCCCGTCCCCTCGACTCTCGGATGTCGACCTCCCCGTGGCGATCATCCTGGATCGTCTCTCGGCAAGATGCCTGCGTACGGCAGCGAGTCCCTTTGCCGAAAGCAGCGGATCGACCAGGACGTACTCGCTTTCGTCGAGCGGCAACGGGATCGTAGAGACCAGGATGTCCCAGCTATCCCTGGAGACTGCCTTCACGTCGAACCACGACAGGTTGGCGACTATCTCCACCTCGGGCAGCTCTGTCTGGATACGGCTCGACAGCATGCGTGCGCTGCCGATGCCCGCCGAACATATCACGAGCGCGCGGAACCGCTCTCCGCCCGCTCCTCGGCGGGCGATGGCCGAACCGAAATGGAGCACCAGGTAGCCTATCTCGTCGTCGGGGATATAGAGGCCGGGAAAGACGCGGGCGCACGCGGCGCGGATGACGCCGAAAAGCATCGAATACTCGGACATGATCTGCCCGAGCATGGGGTTGCGGATCGGGAAGCGGTTCCTTACCCGGTAAAGGGCCGGCCCCCAGTGAGCCGCGAGGCCGTCCCGCAGCAGCCGGTCTCCGGCGAAGCTGCATTCGAGCGCGCGTCCACAGTCCTCGATGAGCGACAAGGCCTCGGCTATCGAGCCGATTTCTGAATCGGTAGCACCGTCCATGGTACGTTCAGGCTTGGCGCCACGGAGAAAACGCTGCACCCCCCCGAGCTCGGCAGCGTCGTCAGGAAGCGCGCCGATATCCGACATGCCGTCGATGACGGCGCGCGCCACGGTGGCGGTATCGAATTCCGCAGCCGACCGCGACCGCTCGTCGCCGCCTCCGGAGACTACCGCCTCCAGACGATGTCCCGAGCGCAAACGCAGGGACGCGACCCCGAGGTGGATGACCAGTCCCAGGTAGTCGCGGGGCGCCAGCGCGGGCAGGCTTCCCTTGGGTAGGCCCGACAGTACGCGTTCGGCCTCGCGGAAAGGCTCGGGCGGGAACAGCCGGAGCACGAGCGAGTTGGGGTCGTCCCCGTTCTGCCTGACGGCGACAGGCTGGCCGCGCGCCGCCTCGCCGGCCTCGTCGCGAATCAGGTCAAGGAAGCCGGCCTCGCCATAGTGTTCCATGATGATCGAGCAAAGCGCCTGCCTCCGGCTGGACTCGGCCCCTTCGAGACGCACGCCGAGTCCCTTCCTAGAGGTGAGCTCCAGGCCGTACAGCCCGAACCATGGGCGCAGGACGTCGAGGTCCCGCCGTACCGCGGCGGTGCTCATGTCCATCTCGCGCGTGAGCGCGAAGGTCTTGAGCGCGTCCGAGGCATCGAGCAGCAGAAGCGCCAACATCCGGCGCCTGTCCTCGGGGTCGAGTTCGGCAGAAACGCTCCTGCCTAGCTCGGCGAGGCAGGAGGCAAGGCTCTCCGGAGACCCCGCCACGGTCAAACCGTGGCCGGAGCGACTCGACAGGACGAGCCGGTGATCCCTGCGGAGCGGAACGGCCAGCCGCGCGATTTCCCGGTGCACCGTCCTCGCGCTGACGCCCAGCACCGAGGCTATCCGGCCAAGCGTCGCGTCTTCAGGTTGGCGAAGGAGGAGCTCAAGAATGGCGGCTTGCCGCTTGGACAGATCCATCGCTCCTCCTTCCCGCACGGTGGGCGGCCCGGACGCTAGCCCGCCGCCGCTAAGGCCGACGGCGCATCCGGGATGATTGTTCAGCTCAGGCCGTGAGGCTGGTGACGAGCTTGTCGTATTCGGGGCTCTTGATGAAATCCGTGATCGAGATGTGCCTCGCCTTGGGAGCAGCCTGGCGGGCCCGGTCGGTCAGCGTCTCGTGGGTGATGACCACGTCGGCGTCGCCGGGGATCTCGCCTATCGAGGAATTGGCAACGATGATGTCCAGTCCGGCCTTCTTGACCTTGGTGCGCATGATGGAAGCACCCATGGCGCTAGAACCCATTCCGGCGTCGCAGGCGAAGACTATCTTCCTTATGGACCTGGACTGCATGACGTCGACCTTGAGCTTGGAGCCTTTCAGTTCTGCCGTCTTCTCCGCCGCCTTCTCGAGTCCGTCGGCTTCGACGTTCTGCTTGCCTAGCTTGAGGAGCAACCAGGCTACGACGAACGAGGCGGCGGCGGAAAGCGTCACGCCTGCGAGCATCGGGAACAGCCCGCCCTTGGGCGTCATCGCGAGGTACGCGAAAATCGATCCGGGCGACGGGGTGGCGACCAGGCCGGCGCCGAGAATCGAGAAAACGAAGGTGCCGGTCATGCCGCCGGCGATGGCGGCGAGGATAAGCTTCGGGTTCATCAGGATGTACGGAAAATAGATCTCGTGGATGCCACCGAGGAAGTGGATGATTATAGCGCTCGGGGCCGATTGCTTGGCTACGCCGTTGCCGGCGAGGCTGTACGCGAGAAGGATGCCGAGGCCCGGGCCGGGGTTCGACTCGAGCATGAAAATGATCGACTTGCCGGCTCCGGCGGACTGCTGGACACCTATCGGGCCGAGTACGCCGTGGTTTATGGCGTTGTTGAGGAAGAGCACCTTGCCCGGCTCTATGAAAAGGTTGGCCAGGGGGAGGAGATTCCAGGATACTATCGCCTGCACGCCGGCGGCGAGGAAGCTGGATATCGCCATGACTGCCGGTGCGACGACCACGTAAGCGACGAGCGCGAAGATGGTGCCTACTATGCCCATCGAGAAATTGGACACGAGCATCTCGAAGCCGGCCGGAAGCTTGCCTTCGTACAGCGTATCTATCTTCTTCATGCCCAGGGCCGCGAGCGGGCCCACGATCATGGCGCCAAGGAACATCGGGATGCTCGACCCGACGATTATGCCGGTTACGGCAATGGCGCCGATAATGCCGCCGCGCGTGTCATAGATCATCTTGCCGGCCGTATACGCGATGAGAAGCGGCAAGAGGAAGGTGATCATCGGGCCGACAAGCTTGGCGAAGTTCGCGTTCGGCAGCCACCCGGTCGGGATGAAAAGGGCCGTGATCAGCCCCCACGCTATAAAAGCGCCGATGTTCGGCATGACCATGCCGCTGATGAAGCGTCCTGACCGTTGCAGGCCGACCCGCGCATCGATTCTATCCTTGCCTTGAACCGTATCACTCATATTGCTAGTCCTCCATGAGCGGATTGTACGGCCATTTCGAGGATCGGTGTTCCTAATGAAAATGCCCTTGAGTCAACGGGACGGATGACAAAGCGCATTTGTCAGGACGTTCCGGACAAGCCCAGCCCTGAACAGGTGCGCACGTATGCGCGCCCAGGCGCGCACGGACGCGCGCCCAGAGCCAATCCGGCGCAGCGCAGCGAGCCGGTACGTCACGGACGACGCTCCGGCGCAGCGCAGCAAGCCGGTACGTCATGGACGACGCTCCGGCGCAGCGCAGCGAGCCGGTACGTCATGGATGACGCCCAGGCGCGCACGGATGCGCGCCCAGAGCCAATCCGGCGCAGCGCAGCGAGCCGGTTCGTCATGGATGACGAGATTACATGTTCTTCCAGAATTTGTAATGTTATCATTTATTCTATTCCTTTCCTTACCATACATACGTATTTCCTTATAATACATAACAATTATAACGTACCACATTTATATAGGTTTTCCGTCTATTGACACATATTGACATATACTTGTAGACTATTTGTAGACAGGGGGGGGGTCCAATATGTCGATACATGTACGATCGAAACGTGGTCATCTGTACCTCGATCACTACGAGCCAGGCCAGCCGCGCCGCTGGGAAGCCCTCGACCTGCACCTTGGACTAGATCCGGCGACGAACAAAGAAGCCTGGCGACTCGCCGACGCGATACGGCTCAAACGCGAGATGCAAGAGCTCGCCCGCCGCGAAGGGATACTTGATCCGATCGCCGGGAAGATGACCCTTGTCGCCTTCGCGAGATCCATTGAAGTATCCGAACTCAAGCGGTCAACAATCACCGTCAGCCTTCCCTTCCTCGAGCGACATTTTAAAGATATGCGCCTTCTATCTATCGACGCGAAAGCCGCCGAGCGATACCGTGATTTTCTCATCACGGATTCAGGGCTTGCGCCAGGCACCGGGCATATCTATTTTCAGGCGCTTAAAACCTTGCTGACTCGTGCTGCGCGTGACAAGCTGATAACCTCAAACCCCGCACTAGTAGTCCGGGGCATCAAGGTACCCGATTCAAGCAAGGTCGCGTTGACCGCCGCGGACGTCGCCGCGCTGGCATCGCGGCCGCTGGCCGGGCTACCCGGCGCGGAAGTTTGCCGTGCCTTCCTGTTCGCTTGCTCGACAGGGCTCCGCGTCTCGGACCTCCGCGCCCTCACCTGGCGGGCGATTGAACGGCTGCCGACACCGAGAATTTCCATCGTCCAGACGAAGACCGGCCACGCCGTGCAAGTGCCGCTGAACGCGAGCGCATGGCGCTTGATTGACGACAAAGGGATACACAAACCCGGCGAGCTTGTATTCAACCTTGAAGGCGCCGAGGGCTCGAGCTTCTTCTTCTTCCGGCGATGGGAAAAGCTCGCGGGCATTGAAAAGCATCTTTCCTGGCACGTTGCCCGCCATACCTTCGCGGTCCAGTCGCTCGAGGCCGGTACGGACGTCTACACCGTTTCAAAATTGCTAGGGCATTCCAGCGTCACACAGACGCAAACATACGCGCGGGCGACCGATTCCATGCGCCAAAAAGCGGTCGATAGTCTGCCCGAAGTATCTATGGCAAAAAAAGCTTGACATTGCGCACAATAGGTAGTATGAATCAATTTATGGATACCATCTGGACGGTACATGACTTGCACAAGCTCCGCGACATGGCCATAACGCGCCAGCGAATCGCGGCCATGCTCGAGCTGACCGACCGGCAGGTACGGCACCTGCTTGCCAGGCCGGGCGATACCAGGCTTGACGTACCCCGTTCGACCGATGCGCTTACATTCGCCGCCGCGCTCGGCAAGCCGACGGACTGGTCGGACGCCATAAAGCTCGAGCACCGCAACGAATGGAAAAATGGCCCCCGGCGTGTTCGCCAGGAAATTGCCACGCCAGTGATTTAGGTTCTCGCTGGCCGTTGGCCAGTTTTTCATAATTACCCGCCAGCGCGCGGATAACGGCTGACCCTTGAGGCAGGCCGCCACGCGCTCAGGCTCCCGGAAAGACCCCGGCGAGCGAAGGCAGGACGCAGAAACGCGCCCTTGTTTTCGTTTGCCGCCGCGGACATCCAAGGGGGCCTACCATGGCCGGACAAGATTTTCTCACTACACAAGAAGCAGCTGCATATTTAGGGCGCTCGAAAGCTGGAATGTACCAGCTAGCGAATCGCGGCCGCGTACCCTACACGCGCCCGGCCGGCGGCAAGTGTTACTTCCGCCGGGCTGACCTCGACGCCTTCCTCTCGAGCGGCTACCATCCCTCAAGCGCCGAAACCGCCGCCCAGGCAGACGCGCGACTCAACGGCGAGGTCTCGAAATGATGGTCCGCGCCCCCGTCGCCGAGGCGCCGGAGTTCGTCCTCGTCATCGGGGTTGACCTGGCGCAGATCGTCGCCCGACGCGCGGCCGAAGCTGGCCAGGCTCGCTCCATGGTCGGAGCCCTAGACCTCGAACGAGAGCTTGCCGACGAGTTGCGCCGCCGCGCCGGGGCTCGTCATGCGTGATGCAATCCTTACACCGCACGCCCTCGAGCAATTCCAGGCGCACCCGCTGACCCCGGAGCAATTCGAGGCCGAAAAGGCCCGAATCATTGACGAACCGGCGCATCTGAAACGTCTCGAGCGCATCAAGAAGCTGCCGCGATCGTTTAGCGTCAAGGAACTGCTCGAGACGACATTCGCGCCGGTGGTATGGATAATCATCAACCTGCTTACCACAGGGCTGACAATCCTTGCCGGTGCGCCAAAGCTCGGCAAGAGCTGGCTGATGCTCTCGATTGCCGTAGCAGTGGGCATCGGTGGCAGCGTCCTGGGGCGGTACCAGGTCGAGGCTCGGAAGGTTTTGTGCCTGTTTCTCGAGGACACGCCAAAGCGATTGAAGAACAGGCTCGAGAAGATCGCGGCCAAGCTGACGGAGAACGTCATCATCTTCAATCAATGGCGGTCCGGGGCAGAGGGTATCGCCGACCTTGATGCATACCTTGGCGAGAATTCCGACATCCGGCTCGTCATCATCGATACACTCGCCCGCTTCCGTGGAGCCTCGCGGGGCGATGATCGGTATTCCGAGGATTATGCGACATCAGCAGCGATCAAGGAAATCGCTGACCGGCACGACCTGGCAATCGTCGCCGTTCACCATGTTCGCAAGATGGGCGCCGATGACGTGATGGATACTGTTTCCGGCACTAACGGCCTGAACGGCGGCGCCGATGCGACATGGATACTGTCCCGCGCAAGGGGCGAGGCCGACGCGACCCTGTTCGTAACCGGCCGCGACATCGAGGAGCAAAAGCTCGCCCTGCGCTTCGATCCTGCGATGGCGACATGGACGGTCATCGGAGACGCGCAAGAGTACGCGCAAAGCGAGGAACGCCGTCAGGTCCTCGAGGCCCTGCCACTTGCGTCAGCCATGAAGACGAGCGAGATCGCTGCCGCGATCGGTAAGAAGGTCCAGGCGACGGACTACTTGCTCAAGCAGCTCGAGGGCGATGGACTCGTGAAGAAGCCTAAGTATGGATATTGGACACGTACAGGGGTAGAAAGCACTGTAACCCCTGTAACTGTAACTTCCAATATCTCTAAGGTACAGGGGATACAGGCAGTCAAGGACTTACAGGGGATACAGTACTTACAGGGAGTTATACAGGAAGCTACCCCGAAGCCCGCACAAGAGCCGCCTTCGCTGGATTATGGCATCGACAACGAACCATCAGGCGCAAGCGGAGAATCGCCCGAATACTGCGAGGTGTCGATCGATGAAACCTTCTGACGGCCGGCAGCGCCAGGACACATTGCCAGTAGCAACCCGATGCGATCGTGTTATGTGCGCTGTCCGCGAGTCCCTGCGCTATGCCATACCCTTGACGCTGCACTTGCTGTCAGATGCAGAGCTCGAACGTCTCGACAAAGAGCTTGACCGTCGCGTTGCGGAGGCGCTGCGATGAACCCCTACCCCCTATTGGAAAAACAAAGGGGTAAACGCTACACCCCAAGCGCAGTCTTCTTCTTTCAAAATGGCAAAAACCAGAAAACCGAAAGGGCAAAGAAAGGTTATGCATAGTTCGCATTGTTTCCCGTACCCCATAGGGGTATAATCTTATTGTCACCGTCGTGAGACAGGAGCATTTTATGTTCAAGTTTTTTACGAAGCCCGCCAAAAAATCCGCCAAACAATCAGCCCGCGCATTTATGGTCGAACACGCTGACCTCCTGGGCAATATCGCCTGGCAGATGAAGCACGTCATCCGGCTTGATTCGCACTCGATCGACTCGGACATCCGTTTCCGCAAGATCGAGAACCGGCTGGACTGCATCGAACGCGCCGGCGGCTTCAAGGAAGTCGAAATATGAGCGGTGCAACCGTTGAACGCCGCGAGCTGGCCGCCCCGTGCGAGGTCCGCCGTAAAGGCACGGCCGCATACCTCGATGGCGTAGTGCCTTACAGAAGCATGTCCGAGGACCTGGGCGGCTTCCGCGAGATCATCGCGCCTGGCGCATTTGCTCGAACCTTGAACGCGCAGACCGACGTTAAGGCGTTTTGGGCGCACGATGAAAAAGAAATAATCGGCAGCACCGCCGCCGGAACCATGACCCTCGAGGACCGAGCCGATGGGCTCCACTTCTCGATCAAGGTTCCCACCGGAAGCGCGAACCGGGTTGAGTCAGTCGAACGTGGAGACGTTAACGGCGTCAGCTTCGGCTTCATAACAGACCCCAAGGGCGACGAGTGGAACCTTGAAGGCCCGGAGACAATCCGCACCCTTCGATCCGTTCACTTGCTCGAGAT
>PGXR01000125.1 GCA_002839245.1 Spirochaetae bacterium HGW-Spirochaetae-7
GAAGTACGCATGGTTGGTGATGTTGATTGGCGTGTCGGCACTCGCGTCCGCCTCGTATCCGATGGACAGGCTGCAGTCGCTGCGCAGGATGAATGTGGCACGCACGTCGACGCGGCCGGGAAAACCCTGGTCGCCGTCCGGGCTCGAGAGCGTCATGCGGACAAGAGCCTCGCCTCCCTGGCTACCGGTTTCCGCTTTCCAGATACGCCTGTCGAAGCCCTTGAGCCCACCGTGCAAGGAGTTGATGCCGTTGTTGGCCGCCAGCGGGTATTCCTTGCCGCCAAGCGAGAAACGCGCCTTGTCTATCCTGTTGGCGAAGCGCCCCACCGTAGCGCCCATGTACGGATGCCTGGCGGCGAGACCGGCCAGGGTGGACGAGCCGAGCAACACGTCGATTTCTCCGCCACTGCCGTCGGGTATGATGGCCGAGGTCAATATGGCCCCGTACTCCGAGACTCCGACGCGCATGGAACCGTTGTCTAGCATGAAAAGGCGGGGTTCGGATCCGTCGGACATCGTACCGAATGCAAATGTCTTGATAGATGTGGCCATGCTGTTATTCTCCGTTTCCAGCGTTCAGCTTGTAGTAGATCATGAAGAGAGCCTCATACAGTCGATGCGGAATGAAGCGCTTGAGCACCATGGCGAATTTCTGGAATCCCGGTCCGACGGTGTACCTGGAACGGAGGCGCTTCCTTGAAATGAGCTTGAGCGCGAGCCTGGCGACGAGAACCGGATCGTATCCTGCGCGTTCGCTGTCTTCCATCACCCCGATGGCGCGACGGCCAGCTACAGCGTACGGGCTGCCCTCTCCAAGTCCGAGTATCCTGCGGGCCGAGGTGAATCCGGTCTTGAAATCGCCCGGTTCTATCAACGCGACGCGCACCGGAAAACCGCAGAGCTCCATCCTCAGTGATTCGACAAAACCCTCGAGCGCGTACTTGCTTGCGGAATAGAACGACTGGAACGGTATGCCGGTCAGCCCGGCCATGGAGCCGACCACCAGGATGGTGCCGCCGTTCTCCCGCATGCCGGGCAGGACGGCCTTGACTATCCTGACGACGCCCATGAAGTTGACGTCCATCTGACGCGACGCTTCGGCTATGGGCGTTTCCTCGACGGCGCCGGCTATACCCATGCCGGCGCAGCAGACGAGAGCGTCTATGCGGTTTCCCTTGGCCAACTGGGTTGCTATGGCGTTTCCCAGGCCGCTCGAGGAACCGGTTACCAAAACGCCCGTCCGCTTCCTGTCAGCCATTTGACCGCCCGCCTATCGCGGCAACGACAACTTCGGCTATCCGCTCCGGGGTCATCCTCTCGGTATTGATGACGAGGTCGGCGAAGTCATAGCGGTCATTGTCTATGCCGTATATCGAAAGGTAGCGTTCCCGGTCAACTTCGTCGCGGTGCTTGGTGAACGTCAGCACCGCGGCGCTTTCCCCGCCCTCGCGCTTGCGGATACGCTCGGCCCGTACCTCGCTCGAGGCATGCAGGTAAACCTTGAGAGCCGCGTCCCTGACGAGCCATATGGCAAGCCTGGAACCGACGACACAATCGCCCTCGTGGGCCATCGCCACCTGATGCTCGTCGAGAGTCATGTCGTACGATGCGTCGGCGCTCGCCATCTCGAGGAGCTTGGCGAATGGTACGCCCATTTCCTTGGCCATCGTATGAAAGGTATAGTTGACGAACCTGCGTTCAAGCCGCTCGGCCACGAGCCGGGAAACAGTGGAGTTGCCGCAGCCGCTCTTCCCTGAAATCGCGATGATCGAGGCCTTGCGTCCTTCGGTATTCGTAATGCTCATTCCACGTTCCTCACCTGCTCGCGGATGTTCTCGACTGCGTCCTTCATGCGTATTACCGCCTCGGATATCCTCGGGTCCGCGCTCTTGGAGCCTATCGTGTTGGCTTCTCGGTTCAGCTCCTGGCATATGAAGTCGAGTTTCTTGCCGCACACCGGCTCGTCCATGGCCTTGCGGAAAGCGCCGATATGGGAACGCAACCTGACGATTTCCTCGTTGATCGTATGCTTGGCCAGGTACGACGCAAGCTCGCCCAGTATCCGGGCCTCGTCCACGAGGTCGCCCATAACCTCGACAAATCGTGCCCTCAGGGTGGAGCGGATGGAAGCCTCGATGTCCGGCGTCGCGGCCTCGATGATGTCGAGCGCCGCCTCGAGCGATGCGAGCTTGCCGGCGAGGTCTATCCGGGTCTCCTCGCCTTCCCTTTCTCGTTCCGCGTCGAAGGCATCCAGGCATGCCGCGATGGCAGGCGAAAGCTCCAGCCACAAGACGTCGGCGTCGACGTTCCGCTCGTATGACAGCATTCCGTCAATGCCCAGGATATGAGACAGGCGGACCGGCTCGTCGATGCCGGCGGCCTCGGCCAGGTTGCGGATGGCGTCGGCTACCGACCTCGCGCTGGCCGCGTCGATGACGACATCGGTCGGCATGTCGCCGCCGAGCACCCGTATCGAAAGCTCTACCTTGCCTCGGGCTATCCTCGACTCGACCTGGTCGCGTATCCGCCTGTCCAGGGATCCGAGGTATCCCGGCATCTGGACGGAAAGCTCGAGGAACCGGTTGTTCCAGGCTTTCGTCGTCAGGGACGCCTTGATCGAAGGCACGTCGAGCCTGGTCGCCCCGTAGCCTGTCATGCTTTTCATCGTGATCCTTTCGTGGGGTCAGCGCCGGAAAACGCCTCGAACAGCGCCTTGCCTAGCCGCCAGTTGTCTCCGGCCCCCATCGTGACGAAAAGGTCGCCGGGGCGCAACCCTTCATTCAACGAAGGAAACGCATCGAGGGGTTCCTCGAAATACGCGGCGTTGGCGCCAGCCTCCACCGCCCTGTCGAAGAGCACCCGGCCAGTCATGCCGGGATCGGGAGCCTCCCTGGCGGACGGGTATATCCTGTGCAAAACTGCCAGGTCCGCGTCGCCGAACGAAGTGGCGAAGTCGTCGAGGAGGGCACGGGTACGCGAGCATGTGTGCGACATGAAGTCGACGACCAGGCGTCGTCCCGGATAGAATTCACGGAGTCCCGCGAGGGTCTTGCGTATCGCGGTCGGATGATGACCGTAATCGTCCATGAACAGGACGCCACCGGCCTCGCCTAGCACTTCGGACCTCCTCCTGGAACCGGTGAACGATTCCAGCGCCGCCGCCATGGAGGCCAGTTCCTCGCGCCCGAGCGCAGCTTCGATATCGAGGGTTCCGTTACGGTCGGCGATGATGGCCGCGCACAACGCAATGGCGGCCGTGGCGTCGAGCGCGATATGGCGACCGGGTATGCGCACGCGCCACTCGGCCTCGAGCCCGCGCAGTCCGAAGACGCCGCGCTCGTCCTTAACCCGGTAGCTTTCCAATCCGAACGGGCCGTCCGCTTGGAAGCCATAGGGAATGCCTCGCAGGTCGGGCCTCACGAGGCTGGCACGGTTCCAGACATCGGTGGCGCCTGGGTCGTCGGAACAGTATACGACGATACCGCGGCTCGGCAACAACGACAGGTATTCGACGAAGGCGAGCGCAATCGATTCGTAATCGGGGTAGTAGTCCTGATGATCTGGCTCGACGCTCGTCAGCACGATGCGCCTGGGCTTGTAACACAGGAAATGCCGCCTGTATTCGCATGTCTCCGCGATGAGCAGCTCGCCGCCGAGCGTCAGCGTCGAGCGGCCACCGAAAGCGCCGACCGCGCTCCCGACGAGTACCGCCGCGGGCAGCCTCAGCGACCTGGCGAGAATGCCTGCCATCGCGGTCGTCGTCGTCTTGCCGTGGACTCCGCAGATGCCGCTCGAGTCGCGGGAGGACGACAACGATCCGAGCGCCTCCGGGTACGTCATCACGGGAATTCCAAGTTCATGCGCCCGAATGATCTCGGGATGGGTATCAGGGCGATAGGCGGCCGAGTGTATGACGAGATCGAGGCGGCGCCCGACATTTTCCTGCGAGAACGGGTGGACAGGCACGCCGATCGCCGCGAGCACCTCGTCAGTATAGAAGATGTCTTCGACATCCGAGCCGCTGACGGCCGCGCCGGCTCCGACCAGCAACTCGGCCAGAGCGCAGACGCCGGTTCCCTTGGCTCCGACCAGATGGATCCTGACTCCGGCCAGGTCGGCGGGCAACGATACGGGCAGGGGCTTCATGTCGTCAGCCTTCACTCGTGGAATGACAGGAGTATTTCCGAGCGCCAGGTATCGTCGGCCGGGAGGCGTATGGGCCAGACGAGGAGGAACGCGAAGCCTTGTCGGGGTTCATGGCCGACTATCGAGGCATGAGCCACGGCGGGAACCGACATGGTCATCGATATCGCCTTGACCGGTCCGGCCGTCCTGATAGAAAGCTTGGAGACGATGCCGAGCGAGGCGCCCCGGTCTGCCGCGAGCGATGCAGGGTCCAGGCTGGAAGCGTCAGACAGGACCGCCTCCAGGGGTTCCGAACCGGGGCTCAAGTTCATTTCAACGCCCAACCAGAATACGGCGTCGGCGTCGGACCGATTCTGTACGCTGTAGGCGACGCGTACCGACTTCTTGCTGAAGCTGAATCGCTTCGTTATCGCTATGGAGCGCTTGGTACCGCCCAGGCCGATGAATCCGTCCTTGGAGAAGGACAATGCCGAAAGATCGCCTTCAGTACAAGCCTCGTCGTACAGATGGCTGGAAAAGGGCCCGAGATCGCCGGCCCAGGGGGTGAGCGACCTGTCTGCTCCGGGTTCTTCGGCGTACAGCCTGTCGACGAATGACGATTTTCTGGCCCTGTCCCCTTCGGGAGCGTCGGCAAACAGGTCGCAGAGATTGCGCCTCGCCTTGAGCGCGTCGAGTTCGACTAGCACCGCGCCCCGGGGATGGATGTAGGCGTTCATGTCCATGCCCTGGTACACGTACTCCTTGGAGGAATCGAAATCCACGTCCGCCTTGATGATCCCCGGAACGAAGGCACCTTTCTGCCTGGTCGTCAGTTCGGCATCTATCAGCGACCTGTAAGCCGCTTCGCGTATAGACGGTTGTTCGATGCCGCCCCCCGGCGACAGCCAGTACGCATTGCCGCACTGGCCTCTCCATAGATCTTCTACCGCCGTCTTCTTCCGCGACTTGTCTCCGCGAAGCTGGCCGATCAGGAGGTGAACGTAGTACATCCTCGAATACAGCGCGGAAGTGCTGGCGTAGCGGATGATTGAACGACGCAGGCTCCCGCTTGCATAGCTGGAACCGGGTGCAGCGCTCGCCTTCATGAAGCGATCTGTAGCCGAACCGGGAAAATAGAGCTTGGCCGCGACACGTTTAGTCTTCAGGTAGCGTGACGGCGTTGTGGTTTCCGTCTCGAGGGCATTCTTCCTGAACCAGGAAAAAGTCCGTTCCATATAGAGATCGGGCGATTCCAGTCCGGAAGCCTCCCACAGCGACGATATATTTTCACCCGGCGACATCAGCACCGTCAAGGGTCTCGGGCCGACCGCCTCGGCGGCCTCGACAAGGCCCAGCGGGGAGGGAAAGCCTGTGGAGCAGTCAAAGACCGGCAATACCGTAATGCATCGCCCCTGATCCTCGGTAACGACCGGCGCCAGGTCGACATCGTCGCGGCCCAGGGCTTCCAGGAATTGCCCTGCTGTCAGGAACGTATAATCCATGCCCGAAGCCTGCAGGGTCGAGGCGAGCCACGGCTCCCATGCATATTCGGCCAGCCAGCAGCCACGAGGGCGCTTTCCGAAACTTTTCCGCAGGTAGGTCGTCATCATTTCAATCTGCCCGAGGCGATCGGATGTCGGTATCAGGGGAAGGATCGGCGCGTAGAAACCGCCGCCGAGCAATTCTATCTGACGTCTTGCCGACATTTCCTCGAGTAGCATGAGGTATTCCGGATGCCTGGCCTCGAAGCGCCTGAGAAGGCTTCCCGAATAGTACAGCAAAGCCTGGATTTCGGGGAAACGGTTCAGGGCAGAAAGGAAGGGCCGATAACACGACTGGTATATCGTCTCGAACGCACCTTCGTCGAGACCTTCCGGAAGATGGTTGTATGTCCCTAGAACGAGGTGCGTCTTGAGCATGCCGGAACATCCTTTTCAATCATTGTCGATGAGTATAGCGCAGTTCGAATCGCCGCGGAAGGCGAAAAGTTCATCGACCTTTGATGGTTAGCCGTAAAAGACCGTAAAAAAGCTGGCGTCGACACCGGAGAAAGCCATGGCGATCAGGCCGGCGCTGATGAAACGTATCGGCGCGCCCCGGAAAGGCGCCGGAATCGGTTCCAGCTCGAGCCTTGCCATGATTGACTCGAGAAAGCAGGTCGCGGCTACGTAGCCGAAAGCAGCCGCGGCTCCGCCTCCCAGCAGGTACCAAGTCGACGAGTAGCGTCCCGTGGCCATCATTCCCACCGCGTACAGAACCATGGTCGCCTGGAAGGACCTGTCGCCTTGCAGGTCCATCCGGGCCATTCCCGCGAGCGCCCGTATGCCCTGGAATAATCCGGTAGCGCCGAAGAGCAACAACGCGAACAGGACAGGGGCCATAGACTCGAGCCCGAAAGGGGTCAGGACATGGCGATATACCAACCCGTTGAGCAAGGCGGCAAACGCGGATGCGGACATGAAGAATATTATCGCGAAGGGTGAAGCCTTGTTGATATCGTCTCCTGCCGGGAGCAGGCCCCACTGGATAAGTACGTTGCCGCCGAAAACGAAATAGAAAGCCAATCCTATGCCACTCATCGGGTTGTCCCCCTGGCAGCGTTCAGCAGCGCCTTGAATACCGCGGCCGCCAATCCCAGCAGTATCAAACCGCCCGCGGGTTGGCCTGCAATGGGCAGGAACGTGGTCTGCGTCTGTCCCATCGTCATTGAGACTGCTCCCGAGGCTATCAATTCACGGAAAGCGCCGACGACGACGACCGACGCGGCTGAGCCCAGGCCGCGCACCACATTCTCCCATGCACGTTCCCGGTCCGATATCGTATCCGGAATCAGGCCAGCCCTCATCACGGGTATCGTGAAGGCCGTCAGGAAGAGGCGATGGGAAGTCATCTCGAAGAGGAACGGGTCGAGAAGCCTAATCGTCGACGCGCATAACGAAGCGGCTATCGCCGCCCCGACTACCGAAAGGACGAAAATGCGGTCCCGCCCGAACGAAACGGGCAAGAGGAGCGCGATGGAAGCGGCCGCGCTGTGGACGACCAGAAACGTCATTCCCAGCACTAGACCAATCGTCAAGTCAGTCGAAAAGATATAGAGCGGCGCCAGCGCCGCAAGGGAGGCCCACGAGGCGAAGTAACCGGGTCGTTGGTCGTTCATCACTTCAATTCTTCCGTTCTCTGCCGTTCAAGCCTGGCAACCGACTCGATGGCGTTGATTACCAGTGGTTGTATCGCCACGTCGAGCGGACTGTGATCGTCGCTGAAGCCTCCGGTCATGGTCCTTTCGAAGAGAAGCCCGAGCCGCCTCGCGTAGGGGAAGCCGTTGCTGGCTCCCAGCGGAGTGGTCTTTATGACCGAACCGTCTGCATCGACGTTGAGGGCGACGCGGTACTCGCCTCCCGGCCTCCTGGCCACTATGACATAAGCCACGTTTCCATTTTTTGGCTCGGCACGACCGAGGACATAGCCATCGCGGAGCGTTATCCATGTTGAATGCCGTGGCGGGCCACCCATGGCCTTGTCCAGCGCCTGGCTGAAATACGCGCTCGCCTGGCCTGCGGCGTACGTCGATGTAAAACCCGCGACGGCCACGGCGAGGGCGACGACCGCCATTGCGGCAGCGAAACTGGAATCGAATCCTGATTTGCTCATGCCGCGCGCTTCCTTCCACCAAGGCTTTTCTTCGACGAGACGGCCTTCTCCAGGAACGGCGTCAGGACGTTCATGACCAGCACTGCGTACGTGATGCTCTCGGTAAAAGCGCCCCATCGCCTGAAAACGAAGGCCAGCGCGCCTATGGATGCTCCATATAGCAATCCGGCCCGTCGTCCGACCGGGGAACTGACCGGATCGGCGGCCATATAGAACGCGACGAGCACTATCCCTCCGCCCGACAGCGCGAAGAGGACGTCGCCGGACAGGAAGTCCTCTCCGGGCAACCCCGTCCCGAACAACCTGACCAGCACAACGAAGGTACCGATGATCGAGGCCGGGATGCCTGCGTTGACGAGGCGAAGGGAGACAAGGATTATCGAACCGAGCACGACGGCCAGAAGAGCGCTTTCTCCGAGCGTGCCAGGTTTCAGTCCCAAGACCAGGTCGATATAGCCGTCCGGGAGCCTGGCTCCGAGCCTCGAGAAGAACGAGTCGTTCATCAGGCCGGTCATGGCGGAATCGAGGGACGACAATGGATAGCTGGCACCGCGCAGCGCGTCCATCACGCGCATGCTTGAACCGCCGACAAGGCCCTTGGCAAATGCCAATGGAGTCGCGGCGCTGACGCCATCGACGCCCGAGACGATGCGAGGAAGCACGTATTCGCGCATCGCCTGAGGCCAGTTGGCGTAGGCGAACGCTATGCCGGCAAGCGCGGGGTTCATCCAGTTTGCGCCGAGGCCACCAAAGACTGCCTTCACCAGCAGGACGGCGAATACAGATGAAGCCATCGGGATATACCAGGGGATACCGGGCGGCATTGCCGTGGCGATGAGCAGTCCGGTCAAAACGGCGCTGCCGTCACCGAGCGTCCATTGCCGCTGCATGCCCGAGGCCAAGGCCTCTGCCGCCACGGCGGATACCAGGGCGATCAGCCAGACTTGCATTGCTGACCTGCCGTAGAGCACCGATGACCAGGCGAGTACCGGCAGCAGGGTCAGAGCGCAAATCCAGGCCGCATTGGCGCTAGTCTTCCAGTCGTGTATGTACGGAGGATAGGCGGTCGAGCCAGCCGTTGATCGATTCATGATCGTTTTCCGTTCTCGCGCGCGGCGTCGAAGATCCCGACGAGGGGGATCCTCGAACGGCAGGAATAGGCGCAAGCGCCGCACGAAGTGCAGCGTTCGAGGCCGGCGTTGATGGCGTCGTCCAGTTTTCCGGCTTTCAGGAGCTTGAACAGCCGGTAAGGATCGAGCCGCTCCGGGCAGGCGACAAGACAGTCGCCGCAACGAACGCACGCCCTGACCGGCGCAGATTTCGTCTCCTCGGACTTCAGGCCCAGCACGGCCCTGGTCGCCCTGGT
>PGXR01000126.1:0-9130 GCA_002839245.1 Spirochaetae bacterium HGW-Spirochaetae-7
ATGTTGTCGTAACCTACGGCGTAATTGGCGTAACCGCGCACGGTCGGGGCCGCATCGAACAGTTCGGCGTCAATCCTGTCGGTAAGCAGGCACAGTACGCCATCCTTGCCCCTGGCTGACGACAGCAGTTCGCTCCTGCTCATCGGCCTGTCATGGGGATGGAGTTCCAAGTCGCAATCTCGCGACAACAGTTGCAATCCCTCTTCCGGGATGCGTCTCGTCACCAGTACTTTCCATGAAGCCATTGTACTCCCCTACTCGCCCAGCCCGAAGATCCTGGATTCGATGAATTTCCAGGTAGCCAGATAATCTCCCCTGTTGACCAGGGCGGTCAACTCCTCGACGCCCACGTTGTCCAGGAGCCGCTCTATCTTGGCGCTCAGGCGGGCATTCGCCTCGAAGGTGCCGGCGACGTCCCACCGGGTCGGGCTCGTGTCGGAAGTGAACCAGCCATCGTAGCCGACGCGCCTGAGCTGCCAGATGAACTCGACATACTCGAGGAAATGCTTTGTACCGCAGAAATAGTCCCAGTCCCACTTCCCGTCGTTGTCGTTGATGTGGATGTACAGGGGAATCCCGCTTCCGTGAACCAGCGCCACCGATTCGGCCGGGTTCTCCCCGCCATAGATGGAATGGCCGAAATCCAGGGTAACGCCGAGTCCCTTCGTACCCGCGTCCCGGATCAGGCAAACCGTCTTGGCCGCGGAATTGACGAAGCACGTCCCCCGGGTCTCCGAGGGCTTGTACTCGACGAACAGGGGCATCTGGGGTTTGTACGCGGCCGCCTCCGCGAAGGCATCGACCAGGTTGCGCCATGCGGCGGCATAATCGTACTGGAAAGAGAACTCGTAACCGTCGCCAAGCGGGCAGCAGGTGACCTTGTCCGCCCCGACGGCCAGTGCATAGTCCTTGGCTTCCTTGAGGAACCGTACGGCCTTGGCACGTACCGCCGGATCGGTCGAGGTCAAGCCGCCATTGCGGAACTCCGGCTCGCCCTTCACGTTGACGTTGATCGCCGCGATGGACAGCCCGTGCTTCGTCAGCAGGGAGACAAGCTGGTCTGCCGGCGGCGTCTCGTAGGGATATACGACCTCCACCCCGGAATAACCGGGGATTCCGGCCAGAAGGCCGAACTTTGCATCAAGATCGAGGTCCTTGTTGTACTCATGAAAACGATCCTTGGTCTTGCCGAGGAATCCGGTGATGACCGCAAGCTTCATTGTTCGCTCCTCTTCTTCCTTCCGATGACGGCACGCGCCGCGGCGGCGATGCTCGACGGATCCATACCGAATTTCTCGAGGGTAAGCGGGTAACTTCCGCTCTCGGCAAAGGTGTCCTGCAGACCTATCTGCGCGAATGGCACATGGACTCCATTACGCATGCACCACGAAGCCAGTGCATATCCCAGGCCATTCCTGACCTGGTGGTTTTCGGCGACTACCAGGGCTCCGGTGCGTGACAGCGACTCGCGCAACGCGGCTTCGTCAAACGGCTTCACCGAGTAGAGGTCGAGCACCTCGGCCTCGACTCCATCGGTCTCGAGCAGGGCGGCAGCCTCCAGGGACTGGATCACCATGTCTCCATAGGCGGCTATAGTAACGTGCCGGCCTTTCCTGGCCATCGCGCTGCCGCCGATGCGGAACCCGGTGCCGGCGGGGTATACCTCGAAAAGCGGATCCCGCATCAGGCGTACGAATACGGGGCCGTCGGCACCCAGGGCAAGGTCGAAGGCGGCCGTGGCGCTCGCGCTGTCGCAGGGGACAAGGACGGTCATGCCCGGCAGGGTTCCCATGAAGGCGATATCCTCCGTGGCCTGGTGGGTGACGCCGTCGATGGCCGCGGTGACACCGCCGTGGCTCGAGAATATCTTGACGTTGAGCCGCGGATAACACACGAAGGAGCGCACAGCCTCCAGGGCGCGCATCGAGAGGAATACGCCGTAGCCGCAGACGACGACGGGACGTCCCTCGGCAGCCATGCCGGCCGCGGCGGCCATGGTCCCGAGCTCGGCTATGCCCATGTTGAAGTAGCGTGCCGGATAGGCATCGCCGAAAAGGTAAGAATAGGTCGAGTAACCGATGTCGGATTCGAATACGACAAAGTCGGTATTCGCAGCTCCTGCCTCGAGCATCCTGTCGGCGATTACCCGACGCGTCGGCTTGCTTGCGGGTGCCAGGGTCATGAGCGGCCCCCTGCTATCTCGGCGCAGGCCTTTGCCTTCTCTTCATCGGACGGCGCCTTGCCGTGCCATTCCCGCCGGTCCTCCATGAAGCTCACTCCTTTGCCCTTGACGGTATGCGCGATGATACAGGTCGGCTTGCCGCTCCGCGTCCTTGCCGATTCCAGTGCCGTTACGATGGCACTCATGTCGTGGCCTTCAATCTTGATGACGCGCCAGTTGAAAGCCTCGAACTTCCTGTCGATCGGCTCCATCGGCATGATATCGTCCGCGTATCCGTCGTTCTGCAGGTTGTTCCTGTCGATTATGGCCACGAGATTGTCCAGCTTGAATTTTGCGGCCGACGCAGCCGCCTCCCAGACCAGGCCTTCGTCCAATTCCCCGTCGCCAAGCAACGTATACACCGTATGCCCGGCCCCGGTCATCTTCGCCTCGAGGGCCATCCCGACGGCCTGCCCGAAGCCCATGCCGAGTGACCCCGTGGTCGCGTCTATGCCGGGAAGGTAAGGCGCTACCGGATGCCCCTGAAGCCGGCTGGAATTCCTGCGCAGGGTCGAAAGCTCCTCCACCGGCAGGTAGCCCCTGAGCGCCAGGGCCGCATAGAGGACGGGGCAGGCATGCCCCTTCGACAGCACGAACCTGTCCCTGCCGGCCATCCTGGGTCTCGCAGGGTCAATGTTCAGGATGTCGAAATACAGTGCAGCCACGATATCCGCCGAGGACAGGCTGCCCCCGCAGTGCCCCGACTGCGCGGCATGGACCATGGATACTATCTCTCGCCTGATATCGCGGGCGTGTGCCTCGAGGCTGGCGATGCGCCCGACGGGCATTTCAGGATTATTCCCTGTCATGCAATCCTCCTTGATTCTTGCCGTTCATGATCTTCCTGGAGCGGCGGTCTCGATCGTCGCATTCGCTGAAACGCCCCGGGCCGAGGCCCCCGGGAGCATGGACTTCACCCTGGTGATTGCCTTCCGGTATTCCGGCCCGACGACGCCGCCCGCGCAGACTATCTCGATATCGAAAGACCCCGGATAGCCCGACGCGACGAGCCCGTCGACCAAGTCCGCGAACGGAACGGTGCCGTCTCCGGGGCAGAGCGAAAGGTTCTCGATGCCATCGTTGTCGCACAGGTGCGTGGCTACGATTCTGGAGACCAATGCGTCAGGCAGGGATCCCAGCGATTCACCCATGACCCAGAAATGCCCGCTGTCGAGAAGAAGCCGCATATCCCCCAAGCCCGGCTTCCCGACGAGCCTCAGAAACTTCGAAGAGCCGCCCAGCACGTTTCCCGGAACGAGCTCGAGCGCCAGTTGGAACCCGGCGGCTCCGGCTGTCCCGAGGAGCAGGCCGAGCTTGTCTTCGAGTGCCTTCTCCATGGCCGATGATCGTGGAACCACTTCCTTTACAGGCAGCAGGGGAACCGCGAATACTTTGTTGCCCGTAAAGGACGAGGCGATGGCCAACGCCCGTTTCAACGAATCTTCATTGAACGGTTCGAGAAGGGCCGCCATCGAGGAAAACGATTCGCATAGAAAATGGGCAACGAAGGCGGAGCAGCGAAGGCCAAGGGTTCCGGCTTGCGCGTTCACTTCAGCGCTTGAACGGCCATTCCAGGCATCGAGAAACGTTTCCTGCACGACCTCGGCCTGGAAGCTGTCATAGCCGGAATCCGCCAGGAAGGGCAGGCTCCTCTCGATCTCGCGGGGGCCAAAGCTCGGTCCATGCCTTGAAAGGAAGTATGCCGGAGAGACTCCAATCATAAATACCCCACACAAAATATTGTATACAAAAAGTATATCGTTTCCTCTTTCTTGTCAATAAGATATTGAATACAAAATGATTGACGCGACCGTGACTGCTGTCTAGAATGGCGATATGAGTGAATCGAGATTCGAGGATCTGGCCGAGCAGGTCTACAGGACGCTTCGGGATATGATCCTGACGGGAGACCTGGTACCCGGGCAAAAACTGGTCCAGCAGGCTCTCTCCGAACGGCTCGGCGTATCGCGGACGCCGCTTCTGGCGTCATTCTCGAAGCTCGAAAAGGAAATGCTCGTCGAGCTCGTGCCGCGACGCGGAGCCTTCGTCAAGATCCTGTCCGCTACCGAGCTCCTGCAGCTCTATGAAATCCGCCTCCGGCTGGAACCTCTGGGAGCCTCGGAAGCGGCCATCCGCATGGATGCGGCGGGAGAGCGGCTGCTCAATTCCGTTCTCGAGATCCATCGCGAGGCGGTCGCGTCTGGCATCGCAGCGAAAGTCAGGCTGGCTGATTACCGCTTCCACATGGCTATCGTAAGCATAGCGCACAACCCCATCCTGGAGCGGATACTGTCGTCATTCGCCATAGTATCGAAGAGCAACCAGAGCGGCCTCATGAAGCCGGCGCCCAAGAGCCTGGCCGAACACGAAGCACTCAAGGCGGCGCTGTTCGCCCATGATCAGGCGCTGGCGGAAAAGCTCATGCTCGAGCATCTTGTCGAAGCGAGGGACGCCGCGGCAAGGCTTGCCGAACGCGCTGGCACCATCCGGGTAGAATACTGACATGTCCGCCATCAGGAGGGCAGTCATTTCTGTTGAAATCTACACCGACATCAAGAAAAGCATCTTCAATGGAGCATGGGCGCCGGGCGAGAGGATAGACCGCAAGTCGATCGCCGACAAGTACGGCACGAGCCAGACTCCGGTAAACGACGCCCTCAACCGGCTGACCGGCGAAGGCATCATCGAGAGCCGCTCGGGGGACGGATTCTTCGTCCCGGACTACGACGATGCCAGCCTGGCGGACTTGTTCACCGCCCGCGCCGGACTGGAGTCCATCGCCGCCCGTCTATGCGCCGAGGAAGCGGGAGAGGCCGAAAAACGGGAACTCGAGGGCATCTTCGCCCGATTCGGCGATTCGGTTGGCCTGGACGAGGGCGAAGCGTACCTGGCGGCCGACAAGAGATTCCATGCGGCCGTATTGCGGATTTCTGGCAGCCAGAGGTTGAATGAGGTGGAGGCATCGTTCGGGCATATTTTCCGTTCCTACGAGCACGGACTCGTGCGCAGCCCCGCGGAAACGCTGCCCGAGCATCGTGTCATCGTAGACGCCATCCTGTCAGGGTCGGGCAAGGATGCGCAGATCGCCATGGCGGACCACCTTCTTGCCACCAGACTGACCCTTTTCCATACCTGACCGGCCCGGGACCGGCCGCTCCTTGCGCAGGCTTGAACTTACGAAGCATACTGTCTCCATGAAAACGAAGATGCGCTTGTCGGCGTCGTGCGCCTTGGGAATAGAACGGGTAACTGCCGGCGAATTCGAGCGCCTGGGCATCACGCCGGGAGCACGTGGCGCTGGCCGGGTGGGATTCGAGACCGACGCCGCCGGGCTTGCGAAGGCACTTGTCGGCTTGCGGACGGTGGACAGGGTATTCATCGAGGTCGGCTCGTTCCAGGCGGCGGACTTCGACGAACTGTTCGAGGGTTTCAGGGCCATTCCCTGGGAACGCTGGGTCGGCCCCAACGACGCCCTTGTCATCGACAAGGCCAGGTCGATCAGGTCCACGCTGTCGGCTCAGAGTTCGATACAGGCAGTCGGCATGAAGGGCGCCTACGACAGGCTGTGCAACACGTACGGTGTCAACCGCATGCCCGAAACCGGCGCCAAGGTGATGGCGCGCGTCAGGCTTGAACGGGACCAGGCCATCGTCGAACTGGACCTCTGCGGCGAGGCGCTCTCGAGGCGCGGCTACCGCAAGAAACCGACAGAAGCTCCTCTCAAGGAGAGCGTCGCTGCCGCCGTGCTGTTCATGTCGGGCTGGCGCCGATCTTTTCCCCTGTACGACCCGTTCTGCGGTTCCGGGACGATACCGATCGAGGCCGCGCTCTACGCCTTCGACATAGCGCCGGGACTGGGCAGGAGTTTCGCCTGGGAACGGATGCCGGAAGGCGGCGCCCGGGACGTCACTCTGGCCAAGGAAGAAGCCAGGGCCGCGGTGAACACCGACCGCGAGGTGCTTATTGCCGGGTCCGATTCCGACGCTGCTTCCCTGGAAGCCGCCATGGCCAATGCCGGGCTCGCGGGCGTCGGCACCAGGATTCGGTTTTTCCGGGCTCGGGCGGAGGAAGCCGCGCCATTCGCCGAGAAAGGCTTCGTCGTCACTGATCCGCCATACGGCAAGCGCCTTGGAACGCCCGAATCGGCCGAGGCGCTGTACGCTTCGCTCGGCTCGTTCGCCGACCGCTTCGCGCGGTGGGAACTGTGCTTCGTCGTCGACAGGGAAGACTTCGGCTCGTTCGCCACGGCACGGGGCGAGACGGCTGCACCATCCCTGCCTCCGGCTTCGGCTGCTCGAGCCGGAGCGCCTGCCTACCTGACGCCCCGCAGCTCCTGGAAAAAATCCAGGATCGTAGACGGGGCCGAGACGCGGTGGTTGCAGCGGTTCATCGCTCCCTCCCGCAGGTCTTCGAGATGACGCGCGCTACCCAGTCATGAATCGCCTTGCGGAAAAACAACCCGAGCAGGAACAGGGCTGAGGAGAGGACCATGACCGTGATGGCGCCGCGGTACTCCCGGTCGAACACCGCGGATCCCATGTACGCGCTGCCCACTATCCCCGGCAGCCTTCCCAGGGTCGATACGAGGATGAACGAGGCGAACGACAGCCTGCTCGCGCCCGCCGCATAGGTAAGGGCGTCCTTGGGGATGCCCGGTATGGCGAACAGGAGGAAGAAGCCCGCCGCGGCCTTGCCTCCCGCGGTCGCCGAGTCCATGCGCGCGGTACGTTCCGCGCCGAATACCGCCTCGACGAACGGCCGGCCAAGCAGCCGTCCAATGCCAAAATTGACAAGCGAGCCGGCGAGTATGCCGACCGCCGACCACAGCGTGCCTCCCCACATCCCGAAGGCGAAACCGCCGGCAACCTGCACGACCTCGCCGGGAATGACGAAGATGACCACCTGGATCACCTGCAGTCCGACGAAGACCAACGGCGCGAACGGCCCGCTTGAGCTGACCCTGGCGCGTATCGACTCGGCGGACCTGAACAGGCCGAACAGCTCCGAGCGGAACGCCAGCGCCGTCGCGGCTACGAGGCAGAGGAGTAGCGGAAAGCCGACAATCGCGGCCAGTCGTCTTGCGCGCGCACCAAGCATACGGTGGAATATACGCCTCGCCCGCTGCATCGGCAATGTCTCCGGGCCAGCCGTCGGCCTTGTCCTCCGGACAAAGCGGGCCTATGATTAACTCACCATGGGAAATGACAACGTGCAGCTTTTCGAGCCGGGCGACATGATCTTCAGGGAGGGCGAGGTCGGCAACCTCATGTACGTCCTCCTCGGCGGAGCGGTCGAACTCAAGATGAAAGTCGATCGCGGAGAGACGGTGCTCAAGACGGTCGACGTGCCGAACGATTTCTTTGGCGAGATGGCCCTCCTCGACGACCGGCCGCGTTCAGCTTCCGCGGTGGCCGTCAAGCGTACCAAGGTGCTCGCTGTCGACGGCCCGACCTTCGAGGCGATGATACTCGCCAACGGCAAGTTCGCGCTCAAGATCATCAAGGTCCTGTCGGCCAGGATAAGGCGCTCCAACGACCAGGTCTCCGACCTCATCGAGACGATGCCGCGCGAGAGGATAGCGCGCTGCATGACGGATTTCGCGCTCCACCACGGCGAGCCCATCCACGAAGGCGCCATCAAGGTCAACGTCGAGGCGATGAAGGCCTGGGTCAACTGCCACATCGGCGCCCCTATGGACGAGGTCGAACTGACGCTTTACAGATTCCTCAAGAACGAGGCGATAGCCTGGGCCCCGACGAGCGCCAAGACCAAGGAATGCCTCGTCCTGCCCGAGGCTTTCATCAAGGAGAACGATCGCCGCTCGCAGCAGTGCTGACCCGGCCGGCCCGCGCGGCCGTCCGCCCGTCCTTTTCACCCTGCGCCGATCTGCGTTATAGTTGCCTGAAATGGCATACAAGGATTTGCAGGACTTCGTGGCGGCACTCGAGGCCAGGGGTGAACTCAGGCGGATATCGGTCGAAGTCGACCCCGAGCTGGAGATAACGGAGATAGCCGATCGCGTGATGCGTTCTCCAGGCGGCGGTCCAGCCCTTCTTTTCGAGAAGGTAAAAGGCTCGGCGTATCCGCTCCTTATCAACGCGATGGGCAGCGAAAAGCGGATGGCCATGGCTTTCGGCGCGGCCAGCCTCGATCAGAAGGCAGCCGAGATAGAGGAGCTCATTTCCTGGGCCTGGAGCCAACTGCGCGGCTTCAACCTGCTGAAGGCGGTACCCGAGGCTCTCCCGAAGCTACCCGTGGCCCTGAGCCTGTTCCCGCACCGCGTAGCCAGGCCGAAATGCCAGGAAATCAAGGACGACGAGGCCGGCTTCGACAGCCTGCCCGTGCTCAAGTGCTGGCCCCTGGACGGCGGCCGCTTCCTGACCCTGCCCCTGGTATGTACCCGCGACCCCGAGACAGGCGTCCAGAACGTCGGCATGTACCGAATGCAGGTCTACGACGACAGGACGGCGGGCATGCACTGGCACCTCCACAAGGACGGCGCCCATTTCTTCCAGAAATACAAGGACCGGGGGGAGCGCATGCCCGTCGCCGTCGCACTCGGCTGCGACCCCGCGGTCACCTACGCGTCGACGGCTCCCCTTCCCGAGGGTCTGTGGGAAATGCTGTTCGCGGGCTTCCTCCGCGGCAAACCCGCCCAGATAGCCAAGGCGACGATGAGCGACCTGGACGTTCCCGCCGACGCCGAGTTCATCCTCGAAGGTTACGTCGATCCCGACGAGGTCCGCGTCGAAGGTCCGTTCGGCGACCATACCGGATTCTACTCGCTCGAGGACGAATACCCGGTCTTCCACCTGCAGCGCATCACGCGGCGCAGGCATCCCGTCTATCCCGCCACCATCGTCGGCATACCGCCGAAGGAAGACTGCTGGATGGCCAAGGCCACCGAGC
>PGXR01000126.1:9238-10267 GCA_002839245.1 Spirochaetae bacterium HGW-Spirochaetae-7
CTTCCGACGTGTCCACCGTGGCATGGCGCGCCTTCAACAACATCGACGCCAGACGCGACCTCGTGCTTTCCGACGGCCCGCTTGACGCGCTGGACCACTCGTCGCCGCTGCCGCGCTATGGTACGAGGCTCGGCATCGACGCCACGCGCAAGGGTCCGGACGAGGGGCACACCAGGCCGTGGCCGTCGCCGCTGGCGATGGACGAGCGAATAAAGTCCCTGGTCGACGGTCGCTGGGACCAGTATGGCCTCTGAGTCCCGCGCAGCCAGCCTGCCCGGCCGACTGGGCATGCTGGGCGACGCGGTCATCATCAGGCACACGCTGTTCTCGCTGCCCTTCGCCATCGTCGCTGTCCTCCTTGAAACCGGAGGCCGCCCTCCCCTGCGCAGCCTCCTCCTCATCGTTCTGGCGGCAGCTTCAGCACGGAATGCCGCCAACGCGCTCAACCGGGTGATCGACGCGGACATGGACGCGAAGAATCCCAGGACCTCCGGCAGGCACGTGCCGACCGGGCAGCTGTCGAAGAAGGAACTGCTCCTCTTCGCGGCCCTGATGTCGGTCATCCTGGTCGTCGCGGCCGCGATGCTCAACTGGCTATGCGTCGCCCTGCTGCCCGCGGCGGCGTTGCTGATCGGCGGCTACTCGTACACCAAGCGCTTCACCTGGCTTTGCCACTATTGGCTCGGCGTCGCCTGCGCCGCCGCGCCGATGGGCGCCTTCGTCGCGCTTGCCGGCCGTTTCGAATTCCGCTATTTCGTACTCGCCGGAGCCGTGGCGCTCTGGGTAGCGGGTTTCGACATACTGTACGCGCTCCAGGACATCGATTTTGACCGGCGGGAAGGCGTCCATTCAGTGCCCGCCCGCTTCGGCGCGCGGCGCGCTCGCGTCATCTCGGCGCTGTCGCACCTCGGCACTATCGCGGCCCTGGCGTCGCTGCCGCTGTTCTGGGACCTGTCGTGGGCATACGGCGCCGGAGTGCTGCTCGCGGCTGGCTTGCTGGTCGCCGAGCATGTGATAGTGAGGGGCGGC
>PGXR01000326.1 GCA_002839245.1 Spirochaetae bacterium HGW-Spirochaetae-7
GGGCACGGCATCGCCATCGCGGCCGATGTCGTCCTCGACGAGGTCGACGACGAGGATTACGACTGCATCGTGGTGCCCGGCGGGGGCGGCGGTTCCAAGGCGATAGCGGCCGATCCGACTGCCGTAGCCTTTCTCAGGCACCAGGCTTCGAAAGGCAAGCTCATAGCGTCGATTTGCGCTTCCCCGGCAGTGGTGCTAGGGCAGGCATGCGGGCTGCTGGCCGGCAGACGATTCACCTGCTTCCCCGGGCTCGAGGGCAGCGTGCCTGAAGCCAGGTTCGAGTCATCCCGCGTAGTGGACGACGGGAACCTCATCACGGCCAGGGCCGCGGGTTGCGCCGGGGAATTCGCCGTGGCCATCATCAGGGCGCTCCTGGGGAGCGCGAAGGCCGACGAGGTGGCCTCCGCCGTCATGCTTTCCTGAAGCGGCTATGACTTGGCGACGAGGGTCGCCAAGGGCCGTCTGGACATGCGCCCTCGTCGCGCGACCGTCGCCGCGAACAGCAGGCCGGCCGCGAGGCACGCGAGCCCCGCCAGGGCCTGGACGCCCTCGCTGCTTGATGGCCAGGCCGCGCCCACGCCGAGGTAGCCTGCGAAAAACAGGCCGACGGGTACGACCAGCAGCCAAAGGGCTCCTGCGGCGTTGGCAGAATCCGGCACGTCGAGGACGACCGCATCGCCGACGGCGATGTTCTCCCCGGCTGCCGCTTCCGCCTGTATTTCCCTGCCCGCGATGCCGCAACCGTCGTGCGAGTTGCACGACGCGCAGCCTTCGCTCATGCCTATGAGTACGGTGACGGCGTTGCCGTCAACCTTGGTCGCTGTTCCCGGTTCCTTCATGGAATTCCTCCTTGCACGGCACGCGCAGGGTTTCTATCGACGCTGCGCGTCCCGACATATCGATCTCGATGATGCAACCCTGCAACTCCGGCGACTCCACCGCATCCTTGGCCCATACGGGAACGCCGCTCAGGTACTCGTTGATTCTCGTTGCCGCGTCCATGCCGCCGACAGACATGAGGCTGCCGGTCCTGCCGGCATCGGTGATGGAGGCGGTGCCGGCCGCGGAAACGGCGGC
>PGXR01000127.1 GCA_002839245.1 Spirochaetae bacterium HGW-Spirochaetae-7
ACGCCGCCGACATCGCTCTTGTGGGTGATGTCGGGCGAGAGAATTTTGAGCGCGACGGGATAACCGAGCTCGTCGGCCACCTGCGCGGCCTCGGCGGCGGAAGAAACGATGCGCGTATCCACGACCGGAATGCCGTAGGCCGCGAGCAGGGACTTCGCTTCCGCCTCGCTCAACCATTCGCGGTTCTCGCGAAGCGCCGTTTCGACGAGCGAACGCGCTCCTTCGAGATCGCGCTCGGGTTGCGCCGGACCTGCCGCCGGAATTTGGAGCAGGAGGCGCTGGTTGCGGTCGTGCCGGACATGCAGCATGAAGGCCCGCACCGCGCCTGTCGGCGTCTCATAGGTCGGAATGCGATGCGTCTGAAAGGCCTCGCGAGCGGCGCGTGCACCCTTGTCGCCGAGCCAGTTCGTGAAGACGGGCTTGCTGGACGCCTCCGCCGCCTCGATCACCGCATGCGCGGCGGAGAGATTGTTCACGACCGCCGTCGGGCAGTTCATGACGAGAACGGCGTCGACGGCCTTGTCCTCGACCAGTGTTACCTTGGTCTTGGTGGTAGTGGCCGCGACGAAATTGGCGGTGGGGTTGGCCATGAAAAAGGCGATGGTCGCCTTGTAGTTGTAGCGGTAGCCTATGCTGGTGGCATTCAGGGGCATATAGTTCGCTGTCGGGTCGGCCTTGTTCATGTGGCCATAGTGGACGGTCCGGGAAGCGGGCTTGCCGACAATCACCTTGAGTCCGTCGATGGTCACGTTGACGAGGGTGTCATCGCGGGCAGCCTTGGCGTAGGCGGCTGCGCGGATGGGGTTGCCCATGAGGCCTTCAAAGTCGCGCTCGAACTGGCGGCTTGGGCGGACGAATCCGTCTTTGGCAGGGGTGAACTGCGACCAGACGCCAACGCCGTTCTGCACGTTGTAGATGTAAAACATGAAGCCCCTGATGGAGAGGTCTGAGCTCGTGGTGTTGGATAAGGGATCGGGTACCCTGACGACGGCACCGTCGACGATCGATTTTCCGTCGGGGGAGTTGTTCTCGGCCCATCCGCCCGGCCCCTGCCACTCGGCGAGGCTGGCACTGACGACCTTGGTCCCCTTGATGGCGACGGTGGCTTCGCCGATATAGCCGCCCTGGTGGGCGACGAAATACTTGGTCGCGGTCTGCGCGAAAGCCGCAGATGCGCTCAGCAGGAGCGCGAGCGCGATGAACGTGAACTTCTTCATGGAGGTCTCCTCTGTTTGCTGTAGCCTTCACCGCGAAAATGCGGGAAGGATGCGATTGATCTGGGCGAACCTGATGGTTCTCCACGGTCCATCAATGATACATAAAAATAGAAATCTGTCAATATCTATATATAATAAACAATAAAAATATGCCTAAATTCCTTTGTTATCCATTGCTTGATCAGGCGTGGGCCGCACCGGCGATGCGCCTGAGCGACCGCAGTTCGATGAAGAAGAACGTACCGGTCAGCACCGAACTGAGGACGTCTGACGTCGGGCTGGCGCCGTACACCCCGTCGAGTCCGAAGAACAGCGGCAGGATGAATAGCAGCGGGATGAGCAGCAGAACTTGCCTGGAGAGGCTCAGGAACATCGCGTGCCTGGGCTTGCCGACTGCCTGAAAGTAGTTGGCTCCGACGATCTGAAAGCCGACGAAGGGGAACATCGAGAAGAATATCTTCATGGCGCGCGTGCCGATATCCAGAAGTTCGGCGTTTCCTCGGGAGAATATCGAGATGATCGCCTGTGGAAAAAGCCTTGTCACCAGCCATCCCACGATGACTATCACCGTGGCGGCCATGATGGCCAGTTCGGTCGTACGGATGACCCGTTTGTACTGTTTCGCGCCGTAGTTGTAGCCGATTATAGGCTGCGCGCCCTGGTTCAGCCCGAAGATGGGCATCAGGATCAGCATGGCGACGCTGTAGATGATGCCCATGGCCGATATGGCCATGTCGCCGCCGTAGCTCTGGAGCCTGTTGTTGAGAATGGTATTGAGGGCGCTCGCCGCCAGCTGCATCGAAAACGGCGCGGAACCGATGGCGAAAATCCGGAGCACGACGTCCCTGCGTAGCTTCATCTTCGAGGCGTCGAGGACCAGGTGGCTCTTGCCGCCCATGAAATAGCGGAGGACCCATACGGCGCTCACGCCCTGGCTGATTATCGTGGCCCACGCCGCGCCGGCTATGCCCATGTCCAGCACGAAGATGAATATGGGATCGAGGATGGTGTTGAGGACCGCGCCGATCAGCATCGTCCCCATGGCCATCTTCGGGTTGCCTTCACCCCTGATGAAATTGTTCATGCCGAATCCGATGCTGTTGAGCACCACGCCGAAGAGTATGATCCTCATGTAGCTTCTGGCGAACGGCAGGATCGCGTCGCTGGCTCCGGCGAAGCGGAGCAACGGGTCCAGGAAGGCAAGGCCGGCGACCGTCAGGACGGCCGACACGATGATTATCAGCACGAACGCGTTGTTGAGGACGCTCTCTGCGAAATCCTTCTTTCCCTCCCCGAGAGAAATTGACAGGAGGGAACCGCCGCCTATACCCACCAGCATGCCGAAAGCCATGAAGACCAGCATGAATGGGAAGCTGACCGTCGCGCCGGCCAGGCCGAGCGGGCCGACGCCGTTGCCGATGAATATCCTGTCGACGACGTTGTAGAGCGACTGGACGAGCATGCCGACGATGGCAGGCACAGAAAATCGCAGGAGAAGGCGCCCTATGCTCGCCGTTCCAAGTTGCGCCGTCCTGTCGTTCCTCATCTTGCGTTCATCGCCCATCAGCGTGTCTCTCCGATCATCAGGTGTCACCGTCTCCAAGGGAAAAGCAGGTCTTTGAGCTTGCGCTCGCCGAACTCTTCCCTGTCTTGCGCAAGCAGCTCTTTCCACGGCGTCGGCCCGGTCGCCGTGCCTCCGGATGCCTTGAGCCACCTCAGCCGGTGCATGCGCAACCTGTACGCCTCGCAGCCGGCGAGCAGCGCCGCGGCGGGACCGGGTAACAGGAACGCCACCATCGGCGAAAGCGCGATGCAGACGACGCCATAAAGAAACAGCGCTACCGCGAACAGCGGCGCGTCGATGAACAGCAGGAACGAAAGTTTCATCGTCTCGATGAAGCCGCCGCCGCCGCCCGCCTTGGCCGGCAGGTAATACTGGAGCATGAGGCAAAGCGACGCGAGGAGCCAGAACAGCAGGCTGGCGGCGAACGCTCCTATGAAGCCGCCCAAAGCCGAATAGAAGCGCAGTCCGGTGGCGGCGCTCGTGATGGCCAGCGTGAGCATCGCGCCGAGCTGCATGCCCGGCACCAGAGCTTTTGCCAAGGCGCGGCGCACCGTTTCCAGCTTCACCGACTTGAAGTCCGCGACCTCCGAAAACGCGAACGACGCTACGGCGCACCAGTACGCGGCGCCGAAAACAATGAGAGCGATGCTTAGAATCCTGACGGAAATCGATTCGAAGCGGGTCGCCAGGGTTATGCCGGCCGCCGTGATGGCGAGGGCGGCGCCGTTGAAGCAGGCTACGGCCATCATGTTGTCCCAGAGGTCATGGAAGCTTCTGCTGAGAAAAAATCTGAACATTCATAGACATATACCAGTCCGGGCCACGTTGTGCAAGGGATGCCGCGTTTTCAAACAAAATTCCGGGATGGCGGCATTGCGGGCATCCCGGAACGCCTTGAAGATGGCAATTGAGTAAATTCATACCAGGAGGAAGAAATGAAACGTCTAGCAGCTGTATTGCTTGCCATCGTATTGGTCGCCCCCGCGTTCGCGCAGGCCCCGACGGTATCCGCCCTCAAGGGCAAGAAGGTGGATGTCTCCATCTGGACCCATGAAGACCCCAACAGGACAGCGCTCGAGAAGAGGCTGATCGACGAGTTCATGAAGGCGAATCCCGGCGTCACGGTCAATTACCAGACCTATCCATCCGGCAAGATCAAGGACATCGTCGTAGCCGGTTTCGCGGCCAACGCCGGGCCCGACATCTTCAACCTCGAGATTTTCGACGAGTACCAGTTCATCACCAACGGGCGAGTCGCCCCGGTGGACTTCAAGGCCGCCGGTTTCAAGAGCCTCAAGGACATGCAGGCAAAGTACATGCCGGGGATGCTGGATTCGGTTACGGAGGGTGGCAAGATTTACGGCATGCCCCTCGAACTGACCAACTGGGCTTTGTACCTCAACAAGAAGATCTTCAGGGACGCCGGCCTCGACCCGATGAAGGACTATCCCAAGACCTGGGAAGACGTGATGTCCCTCTCCGAGAAGATAGTCAAGCGTGACGGCCAGATCATCACGCGCCGCGGTTTTGATTTCCGCTATGGCTACTACCTTACCTCGGTCATGCCGATGGTCGAGCAACTCGGCGGCGATCTCATCTCCAAGGACGGCAAGAGCGTTATCACCGGTGATGCCGCCTGGCTCAAGGTGCTGAATTATTTCAGGGATTTCGGCCCCAACGGCAAGAACCTTGGCTCGCCGACTTATACCGCCGCCCGCAAGGTATTCGACAACGACAGGAACGAGATCGCCATGTCCCTGTCCGGACTCTACCAGGAAGCCAGGATCCGCGACGCGAACCCTGCTTTCTTCAGCTCCGGCGAGTGGATGGTCGTTCCCTTCCCGCAGTGGAAGGACGCCGTGCGGAAGGTCCCGAACAATTACTACGGCCATTTCTACATGGTCAATGCCCAGAAGTCCAAGCTTAACCAGCAGGCCTCATGGTCGTTGCTTGGCTACATGCTGAGCCACGGCGCTGAATACCTCGAGAAGGTAGCGATAGTGCAACCGTCGAAAGCCCTCATGGATTCGTCGACGTACAAGTCAATGCCGTATTCCGACGTGTTCACCAAGGACATGGCCGCCGGCCACATCGTCTACTACGGTGCCGCCAGCTCCAAGATAGAGGCCCTGCTCAAGGAAGCCTTCGAGTCGGTGATGCTTTCCGGCGTCGAGCCTTCAAAGGCGCTCGAGAAGCTACGCAAGGATGTCACCGCCGCATTGGCTGACATATAAGGCTGGACAAGGAAAATACGACCACGGAGGCGCGGAGACGCGGAGAAGGTCGAGAGACAATGGAAAAGCAAGGGAGAAACGAAAGAGCAGGAAACAGGAAGCTAGTATTTGACTTTCCTGCTATCTCTCGCCCTGCCTCCATTTCTTGACTTCGCGTCCCTGTGTCTCCGTGGCATTCTTGCGCACTACAGGCCATCAAGCAGATCTTCCTGGAGGTTGATCGATGAAATCGCGCCAATCGATGGGCAGGCTCGAGCGTAACAGGTCTAAATGGGGTTGGCTCTTCGTCGCGCCGGGACTCGTGTTCTTCTCGGTATTCTCGTTCTACCCGATGCTCAACGCGATCTGGACCAGCTTCTTCAACAAGAGGCTCCTGTCCCTCAAGCGGCCAAATTTCATCGGTCTCCAGAACTATGTCCGGGTGCTCGGATCGGAGGACTTCTGGAACTCGGCCCGGGCGACCGCGACATTCACCGTAGGCGTCTTCGTGCCGTTATTCATCATGAGCCTCCTTTTCGCCGCGCTTATCACCTCCATGAAGCGCGGCAAGAGACTGGCCCAGGCTGCGCTGTACTCGCCTGCCGTGCTGTCGTCGGTAGTGGCGGCGCTCATCTGGCTCCTCATGCTCGACCCCCGCGGCCTTGCCAACCAGTTCGTCAACTGGATATCGCGGACCCCGGGCATTGACCATCGCTGGCTCTCCGACTCGGTCATGGTGCAGGTCTCGACGATGATCGTCTACGTATGGAAATACCTGGGCTATTTTACGATTCTTTTCGTCACCGGCATTGGCAAGATTCCCGATTCGGTCAACGAGGCGGCGGTGATGGACGGCGCGGGGCCGATACGGTGCTTCTTCTCCATTACCTTGCCGTTGCTGCGTCCGACGACGGTCCTCGTCTCGGTGATGATACTCATACAGTGCATGAAGACCTTCAGCACGCAATACCTGTTCACCCAGGGAGGTGCGCCCCTCGGGCCGATCAACGTCATTACGCTCAACATCTACAATACCGCCATGCGCGACCTCAACATCGGCAAGGCCAGCGTCATGAGCACCATCCTGTTCCTGTTCATGATGGGACTGACGTGGGTACAGCTCCGGGTCTCCAGGCGCGACGAGGCCGAGCTGTGAGCCGGCGCCGGTCCATGTCACTCTTCGATACGGCGGCTCCTCTCGTCAGCGGCGCCGTGGTCGCCTTGACCTGCGCCCTGGTTCTCGTCCCGCTCGCATTCATGGCCGGCGCGTCGCTGATGCCCGCGATGGACATCATGAAGATGCCGTACCGCTGGATTCCCGAGACATGGAAGCCCGCGAATTTCCTCCGCGCCCTGGCAGGCAACGACGGCGCGTGGATGTACCTGCGGAACATCCTCAACTCGGTGATAGTATCCACGTCTATAGCCGTTTCAACAGTCGTTCTGTCGTCGCTCGTCGGCTACGGGCTTGCCAAGTTCGAATTCAGGGGACGCAACGCCGTATTCATGGCCATCATGGGAACGATGATGATTCCGTTCGAGACGGTGATGATTCCTCTGTACCTGATAATCGTCAAAGCCGGGATGCAGAACTCGTACGCGGGCCTCATCGTGCCGTTCCTCATGAACGCGTTCGGCGTCTTCATCATGCGGCAGTACCTGATTACCTTCCCCGGTGACATGCTCGACGCGGCGCGCATCGACGGTTGCTCCGAGCCGCGGATATTCTGGGACATCGTTTTCAGGAACTCCGGCCCTGCCGCGGCGACACTCGCGGTACTGTCGTTCCGCCAGCAGTGGGACAACCTGCTGTGGCCGCTCCTGGTCGCCCAGGAAGAAAAGATGAAGACCATACCCGCCTACATCGTCAAATTCGCGGCGGAGAAGCACGCGGACGAAGGGGCCATGATGGCCGTCGCGGTTATCGCTTCGCTGCCAGTCTTCGTGCTATTCTTCACCCTGTCCAAATACTTCCTCGGAGGTTCGGCCGTCTACCAGGCCGGCAAGGAATGATGCTGTATATTTTCGACATGGGCGGCGTACTTGCCAGGGACTTCGACATCGCGCCGGAGGCTTCGCGGCTTCTCGGACTTACGGAACGAGAGTTCAGGCGATTTGCCGCGTGCGACATGGATTCGCTGATGGCCGGGACCATGAGCGCGGCCGAATGGTGGAGCCGCTTTGCCGCCAGGTCGGGCGCACACCCGGTCGAGGACCTCTGGTCGACGCTGTTCGCGCCGACGGTGGACGACGAGGTGGAATGGGTGATAGGGAATCTCAGGAAGCACGGGCGCGTTGTCTGCGGAACCAATACCATAGCCTCACACTACGACTGGCTGAAAACCGCCGGCAGGTACGAACCGTTCGACGAGGTGTACGCCTCCCACCTCCTGGGCGTCTGCAAGCCCGACCCGGCGTTCTGGCTGCGCATCCTCGAGGCCGAAGGCGTCAATCCTTGCGACGCGTTCTTCGTCGACGACATGGCGGTTAACGTCAAGGCGGCGGAGGGAGTCGGAATCGCCTCTCACCTGTTCACCGACGTCCAGGCGCTCAAGTCAGCCCTGGAGTCCACCCTGGCGGGAGAGGCGAGGCTGGAAGCGTGAACAGGGGCTTGTCGGCATGCCTGGCGCTGCCCATGGCTCTTCTTTCGTCATGCGCCCCTGCGAAACAAGAGTTGCAGGTTGCAGCATTGGATCTGGTCATCTACTCGTCGCATCCTTCCGACATGGCCACGACGATAGTGGACGAGTTCAGGGAGCGGACCGGCCTGCGCGTAGGCGTCGTCTCCGACGGCACCGGGGCCCTCCTTTCAAGGCTGCGGCAAGGGGAGGGCTCCGGCGCAGACGTGCTGTGGGGCGGCGGCGCTGAAAGCCTTGTCGCCAACATCGACCTTTTCGACGCCTACCGGTCACCGGAGCGCGATGTCATTCCTCCGGGTCTCCGCGACGATGAAGGCTACTGGACGGGTTTCACGGTGCTGCCCATGGTGATAATAGCCAACCGGAGGCTCGTTCCCGACGGCGCCATCCCGCGGCGCTGGTCTGATCTCGCCAGGTTCTCGATTGCCGGCAGCGTGGCCTATGCCGATCCGGCATCGTCGGGCAGCGCCTACACCATACTTCGAACGATGCTCGTCGCCGGAGGCGCCGCCGTCGCCGGAGGCGCCGCCGTCGGGCGACAGTCAGGCGACGAAGCCGCCTGGGGCCTGATCGAAGACTTTGTCGTGGCGATAGGCGGGGTGCCGCTTGAGGAGTCGTCACTGGTGTACCGGGGCGTCTCGTCGGGAGAATACCTGGCTGGCGCGACTTTCGAGAACGCCGGTGCGGACGCGCAGCGGCTCGGCTCGGACGTGGTGATAGTCTACCCGGCGGACGGCACATCGGCAGTCCCCGACGGAGTGGCGATACTCAAGGGTGCGCCGCACCCGGGAAACGCCAGGCGTTTCGTCGACTTTGCGCTCGGCCCCGATGTCGCGAGAGTCGTTACCGCGCGTTTCAAGCGCCGCTCTGCCCGATCCGACGCGCCGGTACCCGAAGGCTTGCAACCGCTCGAGCATATCAAGCTGCTTGCCTACGATTTCGACGCGGCGGTCTCGGAACGTGAGCAGACGATCGCGCGGTTCCGGCCCTCCGTCATGATCGAAGTGTCGCCGAAGCAGCTCGCCCAGTCGGGTTCGGGACCGGAAGACGTCTTTTCGATTTTTGCGCCACTCGGCTATCGCATCTTCAAGACATACGAGCACGAGGGATATCGTCTCCATCCCGTCGACGGGTTCGATACGGCCGCCGATTATCTTTTCGTGCCCGGGGAAAAGGCCGCGCTGGTTTCCGTCGACTGACGTTCAGCGTTTGCGGGCGAGCACCTTGAGGCGCGATTTCGGGCTCCAGACGAAGCGGATCACGTCGAAACCGTGACCGGTCAGGAAGCAGCGCATCGCGTCCTTCGTGAAATAGTGGAGGTGCTGCGGCGGAAAGA
>PGXR01000128.1 GCA_002839245.1 Spirochaetae bacterium HGW-Spirochaetae-7
TAAGCTTGCCTGTAACGCTTGTCCCCAACGCGCCGTTCCTCGTTTTTCAGGCCCCGGCCGGAACCTTCGTCTCGATCGACGGTGTCGCCGTACACCAATCTGAGATGTCCGGCCTGGCTGTCGAGCCGGGGGAGCATACGCTGGCCTTCAGGATCGGCGACTACTCGATGACGCGGAAGGTGATGGCGCTCCGCGGAAAGACCTATCAAGTCGTCCTGTCGGTTGAACTCAACATCGTCACGACGCCGTGACCGACCCAAGGGATCGCGTCCCGATACGGGCCGCCGACATCAAGGAACTGAATGAAAGACTCGTTCTCGGCATGGTTTTCCGCGAGAGCCAGGCATCGCAGAGCGAGGTAACCGTCGCCTCTGGACTCAAGGCCCCGACCGTCTTCAGGATCTTTGGCGAACTCGAGCAGGCCGGCCTGATCGCGCCCGTACTCTCGCCGCCTACGCTGGCCGCCGACAGGAAAGGCCGCCGGCCGACTTGGTATTCCACGGTGCCCGGCGCGTATCGCGTAGTCGGGCTCGATTTCAGGGCAGGCGCGGCCTCGGTTGTCGTGGAGGACTTCGCCGCATCGGTGCTGTATACCGAAGAGCGCCAGATTCCGCTGGGCGCCGGAGCCGACCTGGCCTACGCCATCGTCGCGGGTCTCGCCGAGGATGCACTGGAACGTTCTCCGGGTGGTCCGCTTCTCGGCATAGGCGTCGGGGCGCCAGGAGTCGTCGACCTTGCCCACGGATCGGTGCTCGAATACATGAGGATCCCGGGCCTGTCGGGTTTCCCGCTCGCCGACATGCTCGAGGAGCGTTTCGGAGCGGCCGTCAGGATGGGCAACAACGCCACCGTCGCCGCCCTCGCGGCCTACCGATACGGTTCGGCCTGCGGACCCGATTGCGGGGATGACCATGCCTCCCCGGTTCCCGAAAGCACCAGCGCTTTCGCGCTTCTCGTCCGGTCAGGAGTTGGTGGCGCTTTCATCCGCAAAGGCATACCGTATGAATCCGGCGGGAAGACGGCCCTCGAAATCGGGCACATGACTATGGACCCTACAGGCCCCGCGTGCCCTTGTGGAAGCCAGGGCTGCCTGGAGGCATACCTGTCCGAGGATGCGCTGATCGCCTCAGTCAACTCCCGCCGGCCCTGCCGTGATTTCTTGACGCTCGACGGCCTGCTCGAGGACCGGGACGCCACCACCATCGAGGCTCTCGGACACGCGGTCGCCAAGGCTTCGGTCGCATTGCTTTCGATCAGGCATCTCCTCGATCCTGACGAGTTCATCATCATTTCCCGGTCGGCGGCGCTTTCTACCTTCATCGCGGGTCAAACCGGGGCGTATGTCGCAGCCCATCCACGCCCGGACGGCAGTGCGCCTGTTGTGCGAGGCTATCGGTGGGATCCGGTGCTGGCCGGCCGCGCGGCCTGTGACATGGTTTTCGACGGATTCTTCGCCTGACAGGATGCATGATAACCAGATTGGAGCGGCGGATGACGAGAGTGGCATCATGGAACGTGAACGGAATCAGGGCAGCGGCCGAGAAAGGCTTTTTCGCGTGGCTGTCCGAGGAGTCCGCCGACATCGTCTGCGTACAGGAAACCAAGGCAGATCCGTCACAGCTGTCCAAACAGTTCTTCGAGGCAACCGATTCCGCAGGCGCGCCCTACAGCGCCTTCTGGTCGAGCGCCGTCAGGCGCGGCTACTCCGGCGTCGCGATCTACACGAGACTCGAACCAAAAGCCACGCGGAACCTCGGTATCGCCGAATTTGACGATGAAGGCCGCTTCCTCGAGGCTGACTTCGGGGATATCGTCGTCGCCAGCGCCTATTTCCCGAATTCCCAGGAAGCCGGGGCCAGGCTTGGCTACAAGCTGCGTTTCTGCGATGCGGTGCTGGACCGCTGCGATGCTATAGTCGCCGAAGGCCGCCATGTCGTCGTATCCGGGGACTTCAACATCGCCCACGAGCCGATAGACCTGACCTACCCGGATGCCAACAAGGAGAATCCCGGCTACCTGCCCGAAGAACGCGAATGGATGTCGAAATTCCTTGCCCTTGGCTATGCCGATACCTTCAGGAGGTTCCATCCCGGGGAAGCAGGTCTGTACAGCTGGTGGAGCTACCGCATGAAGGCACGCGAGCGGGACATAGGCTGGCGCCTCGACTACCACTGCGTGGACGAGGCCCTGATGCCGGCAGTTCGTTCCGTGGCGATACGCAAGATGGTGATGGGCTCCGACCACTGCCCTGTCATCGTCGAATTTGAACGTTGACGGCTTTCCATACGGCTGTATTATCGCATCACCCATAAGGAGTTAACCATGACGATACGTTACAATGCCCCCGCAACGTTGACTTTTACCCTGATATGCGCAGTGGTGCTGTTGCTGAACGGCATATTCCCGGGTCTCACCAAGGCATGGTTCTCCGTGCCTGGTCGAGGCGGCTTCGACGCCCGTTCCATTCCGGAATACGCAAGGCTTTTCACCCACATCTTCGGCCATGCCGACATGAACCACTTCCTGTCAAACTTCGCTTTCATCCTGCTGCTGGGACCAATTCTGGAGACGACGTATGGTTCTGGCGGCATGATCATAATGACCGTCATCACAGCTTTCGTGACCGGAGTGCTCAACATCCTCATCTTCCCGACCGGGATCATGGGCGCCAGCGGCATCGTGTTCATGATGATTCTCCTGGCCTCGTTCACCAATTTCAGCAAGGGGGAGATCCCTCTCACGTTCATACTGATCATGCTGCTCTACCTGGGGCGCGAAGTGGTCAACGCGTTCGCGGCCAACAACATCTCCGAATTCGGACACATCATAGGCGGCCTGTGCGGCAGCATCTTCGGATACCTCCAGCCTTCCAGGCGCTGATTGCCTTGCGCCGTTCCTCCGATCGCGTATACTGGAAACAGCCTGCACGGATGCGATAGGAGGGACCATGACTGACGTCGTCGAACGGAAGGTCTTCGTCATCGACACCAATGTGCTCATCCACAATCCGGAGTCCATCCTGTCCTTCAGGGAAAACGAGATAGTCATCCCCCTCCAGGTGCTCGAGGAACTGGATCGCCTCAAGACCTACCCCGACCAGCGCGGCAAGAGCGCCAGGGATGCAATCAGGTTCCTCGATTCCCTGGCGAAAAAAGGCGACCTGAACGAAGGCGTCAAGCTGGAGAACGGGTCGATCCTGAGGGTCTCGCTTGCCCAGGCGAACAGCGCCCCGAAAGGCTTCGACCTGGAGAAGAACGACAACCGCATAATACTCTGTGCCGTGGCCCTGAAGGAGGGCGGCCGTCAGGTGTTCTTCGTCTCCAAGGATATCAACGCACGCGTCAAGTCGACGGCGCTCGAGGTCAAGGCCGTAGACTACGAGAAGGAAAAGGTCGACATCGCCACACTCTACCAGGGCGTGGTCGAGGTGGATGTCGCTCCCGACGTGTTCGCGGCATTCGAGGCTACCGGCGTCCTTCCCTGGAAGGACCAGCTCAAGGTGAACCAGTACGTCATCCTCCACAAGCGGGGAGGCACCGAGGAACAAGTCGGGCGGTGGAATCCCGAAGACGGTACCATCGAGTCGCTGCCGGATGAGCCTGGTTCCGTTTCCGGGGTATTGCCGCTCAATTCCCGGCAGCGTGTCGCGCTTGCGCTGCTACTCGATGACCGGCTACAGCTTGTAACCATCGTCGGCAAGGCGGGGACGGGCAAGACGCTGATGGCGATAGCAGCAGGACTCAGGAAAATCTATGACGAAAAGATATACGCCAAGATGCTCATCACGAGACCCGTGGTGCCGGTAGGCAAGGACATAGGCTACCTTCCCGGCGAGAAGCAGGCCAAGATGTCAAACTGGATGCAGCCGGTGTTCGACAACATCGAATACATCCTGGGCGTGCACAAAAGGGAAAAGGCCAAGACCGTCGACCAGATGATAAAGGACAAGCAGATCGAGATTGAAGCGTTGTCTTATATAAGGGGGCGTTCCCTGCCCAACCAGTACATCGTCATCGACGAAGCCCAGAACCTGACGCCGCACGAGATAAAGACGATAGTCTCGAGGGCAGGCGAAGGGTCCAAGGTCGTGCTGACCGGCGACCCGTACCAGATAGACAACATGTACCTGGATGCCAATTCCAACGGGTTGTGCTTTCTCGTCGACGCTTTCAAGGGGCAGGCGATCTATGGCCATGTCACGCTCCAGAAGACCGAACGGAGCGAGTTGGCCGAACTCGCGTCGACCCTGTTGTGAGGCTGCCATGAGGATGTCGTTCTGCCGACGATGCGGACGGATCACGCTGCGCAGCTTCATCTATTGCCCGTATTGCGGCATGACGCTGCAGGCGGGTCCCGGCATGGCAGACGCCACGGCCCTGCCGTTCGAGCGGATGGATGCAATGCAGGCGGAATTCCGCGCCAGACACATCGACGAGATGCTCGACGTGCTCGACAGCCTAGAGTCGGACGTCGAGGAACTGCTCCACGGTATAGGGGCACCATCGTAGGGGATTGGCAGCCGGCACGCCGTCCGCGGCGAGGGCGTTGTTTCAACAGCGGGCCGAGTATACAATACCACCCGGGGCCCCCGTAGTGCCCTTTTGAAAAAAGAAGGAGCGAAGCGGATGTACGGAAAGATGCGTGACGAACTGCTGACCAAGCTTGAGTCGATTCGGAGTGAAGGCCTCTACAAGGCCGAGCGCGTGATCATGACTCCCCAGGGGGCCGATATCGCGGTCAAGGGCGGCCAGAAGGTCGTCAACTTTTGCGCAAACAATTACCTTGGCCTGGCGAATGACAAGAGAATCCGTGATGCCGCCAAGAGAGCCATTGACGAATGGGGCTATGGCCTTTCCAGCGTACGTTTCATATGCGGTACCCAGGAGCCCCACAAGCAACTCGAGAAGGCCATCGCCGGTTTCCTCGGCCTCGAGGATGCCATACTTTTCTCGTCATGTTTCGACGCCAATGCCGCCGTTTTCGAGCCTCTCCTCGACGCCGACTGCGCCATCATAGCGGACAGCCTGAACCATGCTTCCATCATCGACGGCGTGCGCCTGTGCAAGGCGGAACGCATGGTATTCGAACACAACAACTTTGACGATCTCGAGGACAAGCTCCGGTCGGCGGCGCCCAGGCGGCTCAGGCTCGTAGCCACAGACGGAGTCTTTTCCATGGACGGCGACATCGCCGACCTCGGACGGATATGCGACCTCGCGGAAAAATACGACGCGCTCGTCATGGTCGACGACAGTCATGCCACGGGTTTCATCGGCGCACGCGGTCGGGGAACCCACGAGTTCAGGGACGTCATGGGTAGGGTGGACATCATCACGACGACTTTCGGCAAGGCGCTCGGCGGAGCTTCGGGCGGATGCGTCGCCGGCCGGGCGGAGATAGTCGAATACCTGCGGCAGAAGGCGAGGCCGTACCTGTTCTCGAATACCGTCCCGCCCGCCATCGTCGGCGGCACGCTCAAGGCCATCGAGATTCTCTCGGGCTCCACCGAACTGCGCGACGCGCTCGAGTCCAATACCAGGCGTTTCCGTGAAGGCCTCGCCAAGGCCGGCCTCGACGTAAGACCGGGCACGCACCCCATTTGTCCTGTCATGCTTTACGACGAGAAGCTGGCGCACCAGATGGCCGACCGCCTCCTTGCCGAGGGTATTTACGTCATCGGCTTCAGCTTCCCCGTCGTTCCGCGAGGCAAGGCCAGGATACGCGTACAAGTCTCTGCCGCGCATACGGTGGCCCAGATAGATGCGGCGATTGACGCCTTCACCAGGGTCGGCTTGGAACTTGGCGCCATAAAAAAGTAAGAAAACGATGCGCAATCCAAAGATGGTGCTTAGTATCGTATCGATATCCGTGATCGCGATGGTCCTGGCCGGCATCGTGGGGCTCGGCATCTACGCAGGGAGCGAACAGGCAAAAACCGCGCTGCTCATCCGGTATTTCCGGGCCCTTGCATCCGGAGACAAGGAAAGCGCGACGCAGTTGACAGAAGGTTCGTTCGAGTCGGACCTGGCGCTGGGGACGCTATCACGCGGTTCCTACGAGTTGTACGACTTTGGCGAACCCGAAGCCGGGGTCCTGCGCTTCATGGTCGTCCTGGAAGGCAAGGATGGCAAGAAGCGCGCGGTGCTAGGAGACATGTCCTACAAACGCTTGGGTATAGTCAACCGCATCGTAGCGATGCGGCGGGTCGGAGATGGAACCAGGCTCAGGGAATGACTGCTTCGACAGGCTCCTAGGCCGAACGCTTGAAACCCGCAACCCTCGGAGACGCGTTGAGCTCGAGCCCGTCGCGGTCACCACGCGCCAGCATGTGGTAGCCTATTCCCGCTACCATCGCCGCGTTGTCGCCGCACAGCGAAAGCGGCGGAAAGATCACCCGCAGGTCCGGTTTCGCCGCGAGCCGCGCCCTCAGGTAGGTGTTGGCCGCGACGCCTCCGCCGGCGACGACAGTCTTGATGCCCGTATCTTCTATAGCCCTGAGCAGGCGCGAAACGAGCATGTCCACCGCGGCTTTCTCGAACGCGGCGGCCAAGTTGCGGTCGTTGCGCTCGTAGGCCGGGTTCCAGAACTGGTCGAGCTGGCGTATCGCCGCGGTCTTGATGCCCGAGTAAGAAACGTCGTAGCGGTGCTCTCCCTTGTACAGGTTGGTCGACGGGAAGCGGCACGCCCTGGGGTCACCCGAGCGCGCCAGCGCATCGATTGCCGATCCGCCGGGGTATCCGAAGCCGTAGTGCTTGGCCACCTTGTCGAAAGCCTCGCCTATCGCGTCGTCTATTGTGGTGCCAAGTACCGTGATGTCGTCGAATCCGTCAGCCCGGCATATCAGCGTATGACCGCCGGATACCATCAGTCCGATGAAGGGATAGGCCACATCCTCGGACAGCAACGGGGCGTAGAGGTGGGCCAGGACATGGTTGACGCCGACAAAGGGCTTGCCCGTAGACCAGGCCAGGGCTTTGGCGAACGAGACGCCGACCAGGAGGGATCCTGCCAGCCCCGGCCTGGACGTTACCGCTAGTCCGTCGACACCGGCCATCGATACGCCCGCGTCGCCCAGCGACCGCGCCACGACATCCTCGATCCATTCGGTGTGCAGGCGCGAGGCGATCTCCGGCACGACGCCGTCGAACTCGGCGTGGCGCTCCAATTGCGTGGCCACGACGCTTGAAACGACGCGGCGGCCGTCGAGTACGACGGCCGCCGCGCATTCGTCGCACGACGATTCAATCCCCAGAATCGTCATCGTCGTCCGCATCCATCATGATGCGCGATATCGTCGACAGGCTGAAACCCTGCTCGACGAGAGAGGGATAGAGGTCGGCGAGTGTCTGGGCCAGTTGGGCAGACCAGACATGGCCAATCATGATGGCGTAGCCTCGCTTCTCGGCTGTTTTCGTGCCCTCGGCGATGTAATGCATTATCGAAGCCTTGTCGGGGGTATTGTCTAGAAACACGGTACGCTCCCAGGTGGATTGTCTCATAAGCGAGGCCACGGAGTGTACCACGGAATCGCCTACTGTTAAAGAGTCCAGGAAATAGATGCCGGCCGCCGCCGTTTCGTCAAGGATTGTCGACATTACCCTCGAATCGGAAGTGGCTTTTGAGCCCATGTGGTTGTTCATGCCCGCTGCGCCGGCGACCTGGGCCAGGTTTTGCCTCAGCGTCTGCCTGATGATGTCGTCATCCATGTCAGCCCTTATGGCGCCGGGGCCGGGATCGAGCCCGTTCAGTGCTTCCATCGGCTGGTGGAGCATCAGTTCCTTCCCGGCCTTCCTGACCATCGCGGAAGATTCCCTGGTCAGGGGGAGCCCGGGCAGAACGGACAGCGTGACGGGAAACGGGAGATCCAGGAACGGCTGCAATTGCCAGGTGTTGTGCCCTACGTCGTCGATCACGAAAACGAGAATGCCTGCGGCCTTATTCGCGGGGGGCATCGTTTCATTCGAAGGCCGGACCGTCGTGACGGATGGCGCTTCGGTGACCGGGGTCTGCCCCGGCAAGCCTTGTGGCTTGCTTTCCGGAGCGGCGTCGACCGGAGCTCCGGCGTACGAAGCAGCTCCAAGGCCCGTGCCGGATGACGTCCCTGAAAGGGTGATCGCCGCCAGAAACGCCAGCGATACGAGGAATACGCTCGTGGTCACCATCAGGCTGGCGTCCAGGATTCTTGACTTGCGGGTTGGCTTCTTGGTAGGCATCGTTCGTGCCGAACTATACGACGACGTCCGCGTCCGCCACAAGTGGGCCCGATGCCGCTCCCGGAGCGCCGGCTATGCCCCCATGAACTCGGCGTAATCTTGCTGTTCGCGCAATTTCCTGATCGCGCGCTTCTCTATCTGCCTTACCGTCTCGGCCGAGATGCCCATCGTGTGGCCTATGCCCTTGAGCGTCTGTTTCTTGTTGCCGTAGAATTCGAAACGGTAGATGAGTACCTGTCGTTCCTTCTCCAGCAAGGCCTCAAGGAGCGAGATGGTCTTTTCACGGACGCATGTCCGCTGGAATTCTGCATCGGGGCTGTACGTATCGTCGGCGTAGATGTCGAGTACGCTGCCCGATTCTTCGTCGTCGCTGTCGCCTTCCAACGGCATGATGCTGCCGGACATCTCCAGGGCTTCGTGGACAAGGTGTTCGTTTATTTTCAGCTCGGAGGCTATCTCGCTGCGGGTAGGTTCTCGTGACAGGCTCTGGGAAAGGTAGCCGTAGGTCTTGTGGATGCGCTTTATTAGCTCTTCCTTGCGGTGCGGAAGCCTTATGGCCCGCCTCGAGTTGACCAGCGAACGGGTGACTGCCTGCTTTATCCACCACGAGGCATAGGTCGAGAACCGCACGTTGCGCCTGTAATCGAAGCGCTCGG